>VBKA01000270.1:2173-3391 GCA_005879815.1 Chloroflexota bacterium | reverse complement strand
GTGCCCGTTCGGGCGAGATCCCCGCCATCGACGATGACCGCCGCGTCCGGCTCCATCCGCGGCTCGCTCCGAACGCGGTCGACCCGCGGCAGGAAGGCGAGGAACGGAGGAATCGGGTCGCCTGCCACGACCTCCGCCTGCTTGCCCAGGCGCTCGGCGATGATCGCAATGGCCAGCGCCGCCCCGAGCGTGTCCCCGTCAGGGCTCTCGTGGCAGATGGCGGTGATGTGGTCGGCGCCCCGGATCGCGGCGATGACGGCTGGGAGATCGTCGGTCACCGAGATTCGTCCTCAGGCCCGGGCCCTTGCTCCGGCTCCGGCGCCTCCTGGCCGTCCTCGACCTCGTGCAGCAGGCGCAGCACTCGATCCCCCGCCTCGATCGAGTCGTCGCGGCGCATGGAGAGAGCCGGGACGTGGCGCAGTCGCAAACGTTCGCCGAGCCTGCGGCGCAGCCATGGGGTGGCGTCGTCCAGCGCCGCCATGCTGCGGGCTCGTTCCTCTTCGTCCCCGTAGACCGAGACCCACGCCGTCACGTGGCCGAGGTCACGGGCGGTCGTCACGCGCGTCACCGTGGCAAACCCGAGGCGCGGGTCCTTCATCTCGCGCTGCATGAGCCCCATCAGCTCCTGCTGGATCTGGCTGTCCAGGCGATGCGTGCGCTGGCTCATGCGTGTGCCCGCAGCGTCAGGGTCAGGCCGGCTGCTCCGAGATCATCTGGAAGCACTCGACCACGTCGCCCTCCTCGATCTCCGGCGAGTCTGAAAGCCCGATGCCGCACTCGAACCCGGTCGCAACCTCGCGCACGTCATCCTTGAACCGCTTCAGCGTCTCGATGCGACCCTCCGCGACGACCTTGCCCGCCCGCAGCAGCCGATAGCCACCGCCACGCACGATCCTGCCATCGGTCACGTAGGAGCCGGCCACGTTGCCCGCCTTCCCGGCCTTGATGACCATCCGGACCTCGGCGTGCCCCTCGATCTGCTCGACCAGCTTCGGCGCCAGCATGCCCTTCAGTGCCGCGGCGATGTCGTCGGTCAGCTTGTAGATCACGTCGTACAGGCGGACGTCGACGCCGGATGCGTCGACGGCGCGCTGGGCACCGGGGTCCAGCTTCGTGTTGAAGCCGATCACGACCGCGTCGGAGGCCGAGGCCAGTAGCACGTCGCTCTCGTTGATGTCCCCTGCAGACTCGCGGATGATGTTGATGCGCACCTCGCTG
>VBKA01000270.1:0-2166 GCA_005879815.1 Chloroflexota bacterium | reverse complement strand
CTCGAGGGCGTTGCGGATCGCACCGAGCGAGCCCTGCACGTCGGTCTTGAGCACCACGCGCAGCTCCTTGACCTCCGATGCCTGGATCTGGGCGCTGATGTCCTCCAGGCTGAACGCGGCGCGCCCGTCGCCCGAGGTGGCGGCGCGAACTGCGGCGTCGGCGGCGTCCCGCGCAGCCTTCTCGTCGGGGACGACGCGCAGGATGTCCCCCGCCTGCGGGAGCTCCTGGAGACCGATGATCTCGACGGCCGTGGCCGGCTCGGCCAGCTTGACGCGCTTCCCGGCGGCATTCTGCAGGGCCCGCACGCGGCCCCAGGTTCGCCCGACGGTCACGACCTCGCCGATGCGCAGCGTGCCGGTCTGCACCAGCACGGTGGCCACGTTGCCGCGTCCCTTCTCGACCTTGCTCTCGATGATGGTGCCGATGGCAGGACGCTTGGGGTTGGCCTTGAGGTCCTGGAGGTCCGCCACGAGCAGCACCATCTCCATCAGGTCGCCGATGCCGGTCTGCTGCTTCGCGCTGACGGGGACCGCGATGACGTCGCCGCCGTACTCCTCGATGAGTACGCCGATGTCGGCTAGCTCCTGCTTGACGCGGTCCGGGTTGGCGTCCGGCTTGTCGATCTTGTTGATGGCCACGATCATTGGCACCCGTGCCGCGCGCACGTGGTCGATCGCCTCGCGGGTCTGCGGCATGACGCCGTCATCCGCCGCCACCACGATGATCGCGATGTCGGTCACCTGGGCGCCGCGGGCGCGCATCGCGGTGAAGGCCTCGTGCCCGGGCGTGTCGAGGAAGACGATTCGACGGCCGTTGTGCTCGACCTCGCTCGCGCCGATGTGCTGGGTGATGCCGCCCGCCTCACCCGCTGCCACCTTGGTGCTGCGGACGGCGTCGAGCAGGCTCGTCTTGCCGTGGTCGACGTGACCCATGATCGTCACGATGGGCGCGCGGGTCACCAGGTCGGCCGACGAATCCTCGCTGAACAGGACCGGCTTGCCGGCGCCCTCTTCATCGGCGCCTGGCGCCACGATCTCCTGGGCCGCGGCCACCTCCGCCGCCGCCCGGTTGGCTGCGCCGCGTTCGACGGTTTCGAACCCAAGCTCGCCGGCCACGAGCGCGGCCGTGTCGAAATCGATCGTCTGGTTGATGGTGGCGAAGATGCCGTTGCGGATCAGCTCCTTGATGATGTCCGCATGGCTCACGTTGAGGGCCTCGGCAAGGTCCTTGACGGCGACCGTCGCCGGCAGCTCCACGGGCCCCGCCGGGCGCGCGGCAACAGCCGCGGCGGCCTCGACGGCGGCCGCCACCGGCGCCTTGCGTCGCTGCGGACGCGGTGGGCGGCGTGGCAGGTATCTACGGGGTGGCATGGGTCTCCTCTAACTCGAGCGCTCCCGGCGCGACATGCACCGAGAGGGCCCGTTGGATGCTCGCCGCAAGCTGAGCTGGCTCGCGGCAGGCGGGATCGTCACAGACGTATGTTCCGCGACCCGCGGCCTTGCCGGTTGGGTCCACGGCGACCGTTCCGTTCGAGCCGCGGACGATTCGGGTCATGGATCGCTTGGATCGAACCTGGCGGCAGACCGCACAGGTTCGCATCGGTACGTGATCAGGCCTTCGCTTCGGCATCGGCCGGCGCCTCCGCTGGCGGCCGGCTCTCGTCGCCTCCAGCCGCAGCGGCCACGCCGGCGTCCGAACGGATGTCGATCCGCCACCCGGTCAGCTTGGCTGCGAGACGCGCGTTCTGTCCCTCCTTGCCGATCGCCAGGCTGAGCTGTCGCTCGGGGACCACCACGTTCGCGATCTTGTGCTCCTCGTCGATGCGGACGTTCAGCACCTCCGCCGGCGAGAGCGCCTCGGCCACGTATTGGGCTGGATCCTCGTGCCACAGCACGACATCCACCTTCTCCCCATTCAGCTCGGCGACGATCGCCTGGATCCTCGATCCACGCTGCCCCACGGCTGCACCCTTGGCGTCGACCCCCTGCTGCCGGCTTTCGACGGCTACCTTGGAGCGGCTCCCCGCCTCCCGCGCGATGCCGCGGATGACGACGGTGCCGTTGTAGATCTCGGGGATCTCCATCTCCATCAGCCGCCGCAGAAATCCACGGTGCGTCCTGCTCGCCACGATGACCGGTCCACGCGTGGTGCGTCGGACTTCGAGG
>VBKA01000269.1:3158-4904 GCA_005879815.1 Chloroflexota bacterium | reverse complement strand
GCTTCGAACGCGACGGGGCTGATCTGCGCACGGAGCTGCCGGTCACGCTCCTCGAGGCGATCGCCGGTGCCGAGGTTCCCGTCCAGACCCCCACCGGCACGCTCAAGCTGCGGGTCCGTCCCAACACCCAGAACGGCCAGGAGATCCACGTGGCCGGCAAGGGACTGCCCAAGCCGGGACGCGATGGCGGCCGCGGCGACCTGATCGTTCGGGTACGCGTCGTGCTGCCTCATCTCGACGAGAAGACCCGAGACGAGATTGCCTCGCTGCTGGCGCACCACCCGCAGCCGGATCCCCGGGCCGAGCGAAGGAGCCACTGACATGCGGATCGAGCGGTTCACCCAACGCGCCCAGGAGGCGATCGCCGAGGCGCAGCAGCTGGCGGAGGGCGAGGGCCATCCCCAGCTCGAGGTGCTGCACTTGCTCCTGGTGCTGATCGAACAAGCCGATGGCGTCGTTCCGGCGGTCCTCGAGCGGCTCGACGTTGACCCCGCCACGATCGCTGCGTCGCTGCGCGACGAAATGGCGAAGCTTCCCCACGTCGAGGGTGCGGCCCAGCTCACCCTTTCCGACGAGGCCCGCCGTGTCCTCTCGGACTCACACGTTGTCGCGGAGCGGATGAAGGATGACTATGTGTCGACCGAGCACCTGCTGCTCGCGATCCTCGAGGACCGCCGCGGCAGCATCGCCCAGCGCCTGCTCAAGGAACGCGGCGTGGACCCCGCATCGGTCCTCAATGCGCTCACCCAGATTCGAGGCTCGCAGCGCGTGACGACACCCAACCCGGAGGCGACGTACGAAGCTCTCGACAAGTACGGCCGTGACCTGACCGATGCCGCGCGCCGCGGGCTGCTCGACCCGGTGATCGGCCGCGACGAAGAGATCCGGCGCGTGATCCAGGTGCTTAGCCGGCGCACGAAGAACAACCCGGTGCTGATCGGCGAGCCGGGGGTCGGCAAGACGGCCATCGTCGAAGGCCTCGCCCAGCGAATCGTGCGGGGTGACGTCCCCGAGGGCCTCCGCGAGAAGCGGGTCGTCGCCCTCGACCTCGGCGCGATGGTGGCCGGTGCCAAGTATCGCGGCGAGTTCGAGGAGCGGCTGAAGGCCGTCCTCAAGGAAGTCACCGCCGCATCGGGCCAGATCATCCTGTTCATCGACGAGCTGCACACGGTGGTCGGCGCCGGCGCGGCCGAGGGCGCCATGGATGCCGGCAATATGCTCAAGCCCATGCTGGCGCGCGGTGAGCTGCACTGCATCGGGGCCACCACACTCGACGAGTACCGCAAGAACGTCGAGAAGGACGCCGCGCTCGAGCGCCGATTCCAGCCGATCATCGTCGACCAGCCGACCGTGGAGGACACGATCTCCATCCTTCGCGGGCTGCGCGAGCGCTACGAGGTGCACCACGGCGTTCGTATCACCGATTCGGCGCTGGTCGCTGCGGCCGTCCTCTCGAACCGGTACATCAGCGAGCGCTACCTGCCGGACAAGGCGATCGACCTGATCGACGAGGCGGCCAGCCGCCTGCGCATGGAGATGGACTCCATGCCCGCCGAGCTCGACGAGCTCGAGCGGCGACGCATGCAGCTCGAGATCGAGCGCGAGGCCCTTCGCAAGGAGAAGGACGAGGCGTCCAAGGCGCGGCTCACGCTCCTCGAGCAGGAGCTCGCCGATCTGCGCGAGCGCGGAGACGTGATGAAGGCCCAATGGCAGCGCGAGAAGGAGATCGTGGCCGGGATTCGCGAG
>VBKA01000269.1:0-3070 GCA_005879815.1 Chloroflexota bacterium | reverse complement strand
AGTATGGCCGCGCCATCGAGCTGCAGAAGACGCTCGCCGAGCAGGAGCAGAAGCTCCGCGAGATCAAGGCCTCCGGATCGGTCCTGGTCAAGGAGGAGGTCGACGCGGACGACGTGGGCGAGGTCGTCAGCCGCTGGACCGGAGTTCCGGTGAGCCGCCTGATGGAGGGCGAAACCGAGAAGTTGCTGAAGATGGAAGAGCGGCTGCACGACCGGCTCATCGGCCAGGACGAGGCGGTCACCGCCGTTTCGGACGCCATCCGGCGCGCACGAGCCGGCCTCAAGGATCCCAAGCGACCCATCGGCTCATTCATCTTCCTTGGCCCCACCGGCGTGGGGAAGACGGAGCTCGCACGGGCCCTCGCCGAGTTCCTGTTCGATGACGAGCAGGCGCTGGTGCGGGTCGACATGAGCGAGTACATGGAGAAGTTCGCCGTCTCGCGCCTGGTGGGTGCCCCGCCAGGTTACGTCGGTTACGAGGAGGGCGGCCAACTCACGGAGGCCGTGCGACGGCGTCCCTACCAGGTGGTGCTCTTCGACGAGATCGAGAAGGCGCACCCGGACGTCTTCAACGTCCTCCTGCAGCTCCTCGACGATGGACGCCTGACCGATTCCCAGGGGCGCACCGTCGACTTCAAGAACACCGTCATCATCATGACGAGCAACATCGGCTCATCTGCGCTGATCGATGCCGCAGAGCGCGGCAGCGATGCCTTCAACGACGCGGCCGAGAAGGTGCGACTCCAGCTACGCGAGCATTTCCGGCCGGAGTTCCTGAACCGCGTCGACGAGGTCATCGTCTTCCAGCCGCTGACCGATGAGCAGCTGGCGAAGATCGTGGGCCTGCTGCTTGGCGGCGTTCGGCGCCGGCTGGAGGAGGCGCAGATCCAGGTCGAGATCACCGATGCCGCGATGGCCCTGGTCGCCAGGGAGGGATACGACCCGACCTACGGGGCGCGTCCCCTGCGGCGCGCTATTCAGCGCGAGGTCGAGAACCCGCTCGCCAGGCGAATCCTGGGCGGTGAGATCGTGGCGGGCGACACCGTACGGATCGACGCGCGGGACGGCGAGATCGTGTTCGAGAAGGTTGGCAGCGGAGCACAGCCAGAGCCAGCTTCGCCCGCGGCAGCCGCCGCTTCGAGGTAAACCGGTCAGGCCGACGGGGAGTGCAAACGCGCCGCGGCAGCATCCGGCCACACCCCCCGACTAGACCAGCGAGAGCCGGTCGAGGGGGAAGGGCGGTAGAGCCAGCGGCCTGACCGCGAGCCGCAGCAGGAGCAGCGGGTTGTCGTCGGCTGCGCTGCGATTGGCGTGCAGCACGCCGCAACCGGTGCACCGGTGAATGAGCACCCACTCCCCCTTGCCGCGCACGGTGATGGCAATCGGTTCCATGGACGAGCCGCAATCCGCGGCCCGGTCGCCGGGACTGTCGTCCAGGTGCCGGCTCCAGAGGCAGGCGGGGCAGTGGTTCCTATGGTTCGTCCCGGGCGCGTCAGCCGGCACATCGGCGTGGCAGTGGACGCAACGGAACGAACTGAGACGAGTAGGCGACCTCGCCCGCTCGCTGCGAGGCGGGCGCGAGGCCGGGCGGAACGTTTCAAGAGAGTCTCCAGGTCGGTGGTGAGCGATCGACGTGGAACGTCGCGCACCGACCGTGGAAAACCAAACGGCCGTCCCTGAGGGACGGCCCGCACAACTCACGGAGCGTGAGCTAGTCGGCGATCCTCCAGAGGCGCGACGCGACAACGGCGACCGTGGCCGTCTTCGACATGCCCTTCCTCCTGTGCGGACCGATGGCGCCCTGCTCGCGCAGTCGACGCCAGTTTGCGGAATGACTGGCGGTGAGTATGGCCGGCCGCAGCGTCTTGTCAACCACCTCAGCGACGGTGGGTGCGGCGGCGTCCTGCGGGAGTTGGCCGCGCGCGGGCGCGCTCTTCGCGACGGGGCGGCGGCACGAACCGGCGCCGCCGGATCTCGTCGTTCGCCGCCGCGATGAGGGGCGGGAACTTCACGAGGGTGGCCCACAGCACGACGCCGAGGGCCGGAATCTGGACGAGCAGGAGGAGCAGCAACGGAACGTGGATCACAGCCAGCAACGGCGTGATGCCCCATGCGATGGCGACCGGCCAGAAGACCCATTCGTGGAGAGCAAGGATCGTGGGATAGCGCCGATATCGGTTCTGGGCAATGTTGTAAACCACGACCGATCCGACCAGCAGGAGCAGGCCGGAGACCCACATCAGCGTGAAGAGATCCGGGTTGCGATCGAGCGGATCGAACAGGAACGCCATTCGGCGGCGGAGTCTAGCAGGTCCCGAATTGGCTTCGGCCCCGGCTATACTGAACGGCACGGAGGCCAGGACGCCCGCCCCGGCGCCTCCGGTCAACGCAACGCCACTGAGGTCGCCGGTTGCGCGCTCTCCTCTCCGTTTCGGACCGCGAAGGCATCATCGAGCTTGCCCGCGGCCTGGTGGATGCGGGAATCGAGTGCTTCGCCACCGAGGGGACGCGAGAGCACCTCGCGGAGAACGGCATCGAGACGCGCCCGGTCTCGGAGCTGACCGAGACCCACGAGATCCTCGGCGGTCGTGTAAAGACCCTCCACCCGGCGATCTTCGCCGCGCTCCTCGCCCGCCGCGACCAGCCGGACCACCTGGCCCAGCTCGCGGAGCATGGCATCGGTCAGATCGACCTCGTCGTGGTCAACCTCTATCCCTTCGCGCAGACCGTGCAGCAGCCCGGGACGGCGCTCGACCAGGCACTTGACCAGATCGACGTCGGCGGAGTGGCCCTCCTGCGAGCGGCGGCCAAGAACTTCCCCGGGGTCGCCGCCGTGTCGGATCCCACGCAGTACGCGTCGGTCCTTCGCGACGTCAAGAGCATGGGCACCGTCAGCCCAGAGACGCGCCAGAAGCTCGCCGCGGAGGCGTTCGCGCTGACCGCGTCCTACGACGCCCAGATTGCCGGCTACCTCAACCAGCAGGCCGGGACCCTTTTCCCGAGCCGCCTGACACTCGTCGTCGAGAAGCGCTCGGACCTGCGCTACGGCGAGAACCCGCACCAGCTCGGCG
>VBKA01000072.1:9006-13338 GCA_005879815.1 Chloroflexota bacterium | reverse complement strand
CGTCGCCAAGCCGATCCTGGCCCAGGCCCTGGCAGGCAAACCGCTGGCGCGTCCGTGGATCGGGGTCTTCTACCAAGCGGTCACCAAGCAGCTGGCCGACTCCGAGCACCTGTCGGTCGACTACGGCGCGCTCATCGGCTCTTCGGACCCGTCGAGCCCGGCGGTCTTCCCCGGCAGTCCGGCGGCATCGGCTGGCCTGCGGTCGGGCGACGTGATCGTCAGCGTCGACGGCCATCGCGTCGATCGCGACCACGACCTGTCGACCCAGATCCTGCCCCACCTGCCCGGCGACTCGATCTCGCTACAGGTCCGGCGCGGCGGAAGCTCGATCGAGGTCAAGGTCAAGCTGGGGACGCTCCCGGCACAGAGCGGCTGATCCGCCGCCGGCCCTCGACGATCACCCCCCTCGGCTGAGCCGGTCAGGCCCGCACCCGGTAGATCGCGACCTCCACCGTCTCGAATGGTCCTGGCAGCGGGGCCCGTGGCTTGCGCACGCGCACCTCGACGGCCGTGGCCTCGGTACCGGCCAGCACCGCGTCGGCGATGGTGCCGGCCAGCGACTCGATCAATCGGAAGCTCTGGCCCTCGACGATGGTCCCGACCATGCTGAAGAGCGCCGAGTAGTCGATGGTGTCGGCCAGCTCGTCACTGGCCGAGGCGCCGCTCAGGTCCTTGTGCAGCTCGACGTCGACCTCGAATGGCTGCGGCTCCAGGCGCTCGTCGAGGGTGACCCCGTGGCGCGCCAGGAAGAGCATGCCGCGCACGCTGATGCGGTCACGGCCGCCGGATCCCTCCATCGCGCACACGCTACTGCGGATGGAAGCGCACGATCGCGTCGGCGACGCGCACCGTGCGCGCGATGTGCGCCACGTCGTGGACTCGCACCACGTCCGCACCGCCCGCGATGGCGAGGGCCACGCTGGCGGCCGTCCCCTCCACGCGCTCGTTGACCGAGGCGCCTCCCAGGATCTCCCCGATGAACCGCTTGCGGCTTGTCCCCACCACCAGCGGCAGGCCGACGGCCTCCTTGACCTCCCGCAGCCGATGGAGGAGCTCCAGGCTCTGCGCCGTCGCCTTCCCGAAGCCGATGCCGGGGTCGACGAGCAGCCGCTCGCGTGGCACCCCGAGGCGGATGGCATTGTCGGCGAGGCAATGACGGCTTCAACCACGCCGTCCGGGTAGGTGGCGCTTTCCTGGTTGTGCATCACGATGAGATGCGCCCCGGCAGAGGCGGCAGCTTCCGCCGTCCCGGCGTCGTGCCGCGCGCCCCACACGTCGTTGACGATCGCGGCGCCGGCCTCGAGAGCGGCGCGGGCGACCAGACCGTGGCTGGTGTCGATGCTGATCAGCGCGGGTCCGGCGAGCACGTGTGCCAGCGCGGCCACCACCGGGACGGCGAGCGCCGCCTCCAATTCGGGGTCGACCGGCGCCCGCTCTCCATACACGGATGCGGGTCGCGTCGATTCCGCGCCGACGTCGAGGATCTGGGCGCCGGCGGCGACGAATCCCCGTGCCTGCGCGAGCGCCGCCGACACGATCTCCGCCTCGCTCCACCCAGGCTGAGCGAGCCCGTCGCCGGAGAACGAGTCGGGGGTGACGTTCACGATGCCCATCAGCCAGGTCCTGTCGCCGAATACCAGCTGAAGACCAGCTCCCGCCAAATCAGGCATCCTCGCCGGTCAGCATGCCGCGGACGGCGCCGACCAGGTAGAGGGATCCAGCCACGAGGATGGGCTCATCGTGGCGCACGAGGCCGGCCGCGGCGCGCACTGCCTCGCCTGGCTCGCTCGCCACGCGGCCGCCACGACCGCCCACCGAGCGCCAGATCGTCAGCAGCTCCGCCGGAATGCGCGCTCCCGGCTCCTTCACCGCGGTGAAGACCGGCCGCGGGCCGAGAGCGGCCAGCGTCCGCAGTACCGCGTGCACGCGCTTGCCACGCATCGCACCGAACACCATGGGCATTCCGCTGAGGTCCAGGTCCGAGAGGGCCTCCCTCAGCGCCGCGGCACCAGCCGGGTTGTGGGCCCCATCGAGCAGCACGCGACCGACGCCCAGGCGGGTTCCGTCGAGCAGCTCGAGGCGGCCGGGCCACCGGACCCGGCCAAGCCCACGCCTGAGCGTCGCTTCGTCGATGGCAACTGGCGTCCCCCGCCGCAATCCGTCCTCCGCGATGGCATCCAGCACGGCGACCGCGACCGTCGCGTTGGCTGCCTGGTGGCCGCCGAGCAAGCTCACCCTGACGCCACTGAGCAACCGGGTTGGCGTCGCCAGATCAAGCACGATCCCATCCCAGCCGCTGGCGCGCAGCTGGGAGCGATAGGCCTGGTGCGGGCCGACGCGCCGCAGCGGCACTTCGAGGGCCGCGCAGCGCTCCACGACCGGCGCCAGGCCTCGGCCGCTGGCGCCGGTCACCGCCAGGTCCCCTCGCTTGACGATGCCCGCCTTCTCGGCACCGATCAGCGCCAGCGTGCGACCCAGGTACCGCTCATGGTCGTGCTGGACGTTGGTGATCGCCGCGACCCCCAGGTCGAGCACGTTTGTGGCGTCGAGCCGGCCGCCCATTCCGACCTCCACGATGGCCAGGTCCACGGATGATCGCGAGAGCTCCAGCATGGCGGCCGCGGTCAGCACTTCGAACTCCGTCGGCGGACCCACGGCGCCGGCCACCCGGTCGATCGCCGGCAGCACGTCCGAGATGGCGGCCGCGAAGCCCTCCCGGCTCACGGGCTCGCCGTTCACCGCGATCCGCTCGCGGTAGCTCACGAGGTGGGGCTTGGGCATGGTACCGACCCGTTGGCCGGCCGCCTGGAGCACGCTGCGGACCATGGCCACCACGCTGCCCTTGCCATTCGTGCCGGCCACCAGCGCCCCCCGCAAGCTGCGCTCCGGCCGGCCGAGCTCATCGAGCAGGCGCTCGACCCGTTCGAGCCCAAGGTTGATTCCGAACCGCCCACGCGCCTGGAGCTCGGCGACCGCTGACGGGTAGTCGAGGGTCAGGTCAGTCGCCCTCGTCCTCGTAGAAGACGCAATCCGGGAAGGTTCCCGTCAGGCACAGATCGGTCACGTAGCCCGAATCGAGGTGCACGCCGCCGCGCAGCTCGCATCGGCTCACCACGCCTTCCTGCTTCATCAACGTCCGCAGCAGCTGTGGAGCCTGGACCGGCACCCGTCCCCTGCTGCCGTGGGTCAGGTAGAAATGCGGGCACGAGTGCCGGCGGGGTCGGGAATAGCCGAGCGGCATGCCGCGCCGCCCGACGTGCACCGTGAGCGGCTCGGCGGCCCCGGCGAACCGCTTCTCGGCGATCGCGCAGCGCCCAGGCTCGCAGTCGTTGCCGTTGTGACAGCACGCCCGGGCGGGACCGATCCCCTCGACCGCCCACAGCTCCCAGCATGGGCGGCGGAGGATGAACGCCGGGCAGCGGTAGCGGATGGAGAGGTCGCAGTTCTCGACCTCCCAGCACATCGTCCGGCGATCTCCGGCGCGTCGCTCCGGCGAGAACGCGTTGCCGACCTGCCGTCGCTCGGGCCCCGTGCGTCGCTCGGTCTTGATGATCACGGGCAGCAGCTCCTCCCTGGACCGCTGGAGTGTAGCGGCCCGCACGGGCCGATCGTGCCGAAGCGTGGTGCATGGACGCGCCAGCCAAAAGTACGGGCCGGTCCGTCGGACCGGCCCCATCGGTGTAGCGAGCCAGGCGCTCGGTGGACTGGCCTAGAGGAATGCGGCGAGACGTTCCTCCATCGCCTCCTGGGGCATGTAGCCGACCAGGCGGCTCGCCTCGCGACCGTCCTTGAAGACGATCAGGGTGGGGATGCTGAAGATGCTGTAGCGCATCGCCAGTTGTTGGTTCTCATCGGTGTTGACCTTGGCGGTTGCCAGCTTCCCCGGATGGGCCTGGCCGATCGCCTCCACAACCGGGGAGACGAGGCGGCATGGACCGCACCAGGGTGCCCAGAAGTCGACGAGCACCGGCTTCTCGGCGTTCAGCACCTCCGATTCGAAGGTCGATTCATCGACCGTGATCGGGGTAGTCATGTTCTGCGTCGTTTGCCTCCAACGTTGGATCACGCTCTGATTCGCAGAGCAGCGACCGCATGCTAGCACTCGATCCCGGTGCCTGACCGATGGCGGTGCGCCCGCGCGACGGCTAGCCAGGAAGAGGTGGCGTGGGCGCCGCCGATGGGGTCGGGACGGGCGTGGGGGTGGGCGTCGGGATGGGCGTTGGGACCGGTGTCGGCGATGGGGTTTGGGTCGGCTGCGGACCCCGCGACAGGACGATGTCGACCTGGGACCCCTTCGCCACGCCCACTCCCTCTGCTGGGCTGGAGCTGATG
>VBKA01000072.1:0-8971 GCA_005879815.1 Chloroflexota bacterium | reverse complement strand
GGAGCCAACGCTTCCAAGCTGGAGACCAGCCTGGTTTAGTGTGTTTGACGCTTCGTCGCGAGTCTGGCCGACCAGCCGTGGCACCGGCACGCGCTCCTCGCCGGAGCTCACCACGACCTTCACGGTGTCGCCTCGCGCCACCCGGGATCCGGCTGAGGGGTCGGTGCTGATGACGCTGTCCGTCGGCACGCTCGAGGAGTTGGCTTTTGACTCGTTCAGGACGAGTCCGCGGCTCCGCGCATCCGCGCGCACCTGGGCGATGGGCTGGCCTACCCAGTTCGGCAGCGCGAAGGTCTGGGCCGATGGCGATGGCGACGGCGACGTCGATGGGTTGAGGGCGGTCAGGATCTGGGCACCCAGAAATCCGATGATCCCGAGCAGCAGGACGGCGAGCAGGGCGAGCAGCCAGATCCACCACGGCTGACCCTCGCGTCGCTCGACGCGTCTCGCCTGCTGGCGCGGAGGGCCGGCGTATGGCGCACGGTCCGAGGGTCGCGCGACGGGTGGGGGAATGTAGACCGTAGGCTCGCCTGCGGCGGGAAGCGGCGCCGGAACGGGGACCGCCCCGACCAGGCCGGCGGGAACGGCGCCGGGCTCCTTGCGCCATGCTCGGAGCGCCTCGGCGAACGACCCCGCGTCCGGGAAGCGCTTGTCCGGCTCGCGCTCCAGCGCGCGGCGCAGGATCGCTTCGAGCCCGGCTGGCAGCGGATGTCCGGCCACCATCGGTCGCGGAGGATTCTCCGTCAGTCGCTTGAGCGCCACTCCAGCGGCAGAGTCGCCCTCGAACGGTCGATGGCCGGTGAGCATCTCGTAGAGCACGATGCCCAGCGCATAGACGTCGCTCCGACCCGTCACCTCGTCCCCGCGCGCCTGCTCGGGGCTGAAGTAGTGAACGCTGCCCAACGTCGTGCCGGTCACCGTCATCGACGCCTCGGAGACGGCGCGTGCGATGCCGAAGTCGGTGACCTTCACGTCGCCGTCGTCGGTGATCAGGATGTTGCCGGGCTTGACGTCCCGATGGACGATGCCGCGCCGGTGCGCGGCCTCCAGGGCCGACGCGACCGCAATCGCCACCTCCACGGAGTCGTCGGTGCTGATCCGTCCGCGTTCGTGGAGGATCGCGGCCAGGTCGCGACCCTCCACCAGCTGCATGACGATGTACTGAGTGGTGCCATCCGGATCGGTCCCGTAGTCGTAGACGGACACGATGTTGGGATGCGTCAGGGAGGCGACGGCGCGGGCCTCCTGGCGGAAGCGGGCCGCGAATCCCGGGTCAGCGGAGTACTGCGGTCGCAAGATCTTGACCGCCACCTCGCGGTCGAGCTGCTGGTCGACGGCCCGCCACAGCGTCGACATCCCGCCCTCGCCGAGTGGGGCGGTCAGCCGGTAGCGTCCGCCGATCTCCCGGCCGATCATCTCCACGCGCTCACGCCCTCCGCATTTCGTCCGTCGGGGGACGGCCCGGCCCTGCCAGCCGTTTCAGTCTCGCAGATCGAGTCCGCGGACGAAGGCACGGAGCTCATCGGCGTCGTCGGACTCGAGCGCCATGGCGATGTTCGCCTGCAGCCAACCGATGCGCGTTCCAGCGTCGTGGCGCACCCCCGAGAACTGGTACCCGAAGACCGGCTGCTCGTGGCTGAGGTCGCGGATCGCATCGGTCAGCTGGATCTCACCGCCAGCGCCACGGGGCGTGCTCTCCAGGACGTCGAAGATCTTGGGGCTGAGGACGTAGCGCCCCAGCACGGCCAGGTCCGATGGCGCGTCCTCGACCGCCGGCTTCTCGACCAGGTCTCCGATCTCGACGAGAGGTCCCTCTTCGTGACGAGGGGCCACGACCCCGTAGCGGCTCACGTCGCGTCGATCGACCCGCTGCAGGGCGATCACCGATCCGCGATGCGCCTGGTAGGTCTCGATCAGCTGGCCGGTGACCGGCCTCCCTCCAGGGTTCACGATGACGTCGTCGCTCAGCAGGACCGCAAAGGGCTCGTCGCCCACGAGCTCCTTGGCCATCAGCACCGCGTGGCCCAGGCCCAGCTGCTCCTTCTGATGGACGAACGCGATGGTGCCGATCTCGCTGATGCGTCGAACCGCGCGCAGCAGCTCGATGTCGCCGCGCTCCTCGAGCCAGCGCTCCAGCCCGGGATCGGAGTCGAAGTGGTCCTCGATGGCGCTGCGTCCGCTGGCGATGACGATGATGATCTGCTCGATCCCCGCCGACACCGCCTCCTCGACCGCGTACTGGATGATGGGCCGGTCGACCAGCGGCATCATTTCCTTGGGGATCGCCTTGGAGGCCGGCAGGAAGCGAGTGCCGAACCCTGCGGCGGGCAGGACGGCCTTACGGACACGCACGATGAGAGGCGCTCTCCTTGGGTTGTGGGGCCGACAATCCGGCCGCCGGAACCGTCATCCGGGGCCCACGCGAGGCTGAGGTGGACCTCATCACGGGCCACCGAGTATAGCAACAGTCCGCCGCGGTTCCGGGACCGGCCCTGGTCCCCCGAAGCCCACGGCGGACCGGGTCAAGCCCGGCCGGCTCCGCACCGGATGGGCCAACGCTACAATCGGCTGCCGATGCTCAAGTCCTTCGTCCGCACCCTGCGTGGACCGAGCCGGGACCCCCGGATGGCGCACATCAGCCTGCCGCTGCCCCGCAACCTGCCAGACGAGCAGGTGCTAGAAGCGCTCGACATCGCACTGGACGAAAACCCCGACCCGGCGTACCTGGTCGAGACGTTGCCGCGCGCTCTGCGCAAGGTGACCGATCACGACTACGAGGTGCTTGACCGAACGTCTGCGGACGTGACCGGTTCGTACGTCAAGGCCAGCGTGATGATCCGCGACGGGTCCGTTGGGCTGTGGCCCGGCTACGCGGCACGCGCCTACCCATTGCTGGCCCGCGACGCGCGGAGCGAGGAGGCCCGTGCGGCGATCGCGGCAGGTGCTCCTGGTGGCGGGCTGCCCCCGCCCAAGGCGGGATGGGAGCCGCCGCCTCCGCCCTCGAAGTTGCGAGAGCCCGTTCGAGCGGAGACTTCCGATGATGCCGCGCAGGACCACGGTTGATGGGTCGCCAGAACATCCCGCGTGACCAATGGCTCGAGATCGGCGCCGAATGTCCTCATTGCGGAGAGCAGCTGTACGAGACCTTCGTCTACTCCTGGCGGCCGATGCGAGACGATCCGAAGCTGCTGCTGCTGTACTGCCCGGACTGTGGGGATCGGGTCGAGATCAACCACATCTGACCGAGGCGTTCCACACTCCGCTGCTCGATGTGGTGCCCCCAACCGGATTCGAACCGGTGGTCTCCACCTTGAAAGGGTGGCGTCCTAGGCCTCTAGACGATGGGGGCTCCGCTGACGCTGAGCCGAAGGCCGGCCGTCGGTCGGCCGTCACTCGCGCGCGGCCAAATCGTACGCCCGGCCGCCGACGCCGTGGCCGACCCGTCAGCCGAGGAAGAACGTGAGCAGCAGGACGATGCTGCCGGCCGCCGCCACCGAGGCGACGACGATCGCCAGGCCTCCCGCCAGGGCCATCGCCAGCGACCGGCCGCGAGAGCCCTCCCGCCAGCTGCGCTGCGACCAGACCCAGGACTGGACGAAGAGCAAGCCGCCCATCAGCACCGCAACCAGCCCGGCTGCCAGCAGCGCGAACACGGAGAGCATCGTGTTGCGTCCGACCAGCGCCAGGGCGACGAGCGCGCCGGCGATGATCATCGCCACCAGGGCGATGACCAGGATACGGAGATACGGATGCATCGGCGGCGCGATTCTAGCGGCCGGAACCATCAGAACCCGGCGTAGCGCTCCTCGCGCCAGGGATCGGCGCTGTTGTTGTAGCCGTTCCGCTCCCAGAACCCCAGCTGGTCCTCCGAGGCGAGCTCGACGCCTCTGACCCACTTGGCGCTCTTCCAGAAGTAGCGTCCGGGCACGATCGCCCGCAACGGATAGCCGTGCTCCGCTTCGAGGGGCTGGCCCGCATAGCTCCAGGCCAGGAGGCAGTCGGGCTGCATGGCCACCTCGATGGGGACGTTCGAGGTGTACCCGTACTCCGCGTGGAAGACGACGAAGCGGGCTGACGGCTTCAGGACCGCGAGCTCCGCGAGATGCGTGAACGGCACTCCCTCCCAGGTCGTGTCGAGCTTCGACCAGCGCGTCACGCAGTGGATGTCAAGCGTGACGGATGCGCGCGGCAGGGCTCGGACCTCCGCCCATTTCAGCGTGAATGGCGACTCGACTTCTCCCCAGACGCGGAAGTCCCAACGGGACAGGTCCGTGTACTCCGGCGTGCGCCCAAAGTGGAGGACCGGGAACTTCTCGGTCAACACCTGGCCGGGTGGGATGCGCTTGATGATCTCCGGGTCGGTCGGTTTCCTCTGCCAGGGCAGCACGGGTCGAAGCGTGCATGGACCGATCTCCCCCGTCAAGGCACCCCGTGGCTCCTCTCACGCCGGCCAAGCGCTCTGCCTGGACGTGCTGGCCGGGGCCGACCGGAGGGAGGCTAGACTCGGGCCGATGCCGCCGGCCGCCTCGTCACCGTTTGCCACTTTCGCTGCGACCGCCGACGCCATTGCCGCCACCAACTCGAAGCTCGCCAAGCGCGACCTGCTGGCCGCCTATCTCCGCGA
Organism: Chloroflexota bacterium; assembly: GCA_005879815.1. Lineage (GTDB taxonomy): Bacteria > Chloroflexota > Limnocylindria > QHBO01 > QHBO01 > CF-82. Next base: position 4,347 of record VBKA01000072.1, on the reverse strand, counting down.
CCTGCCGGCGGCCGATGTGCCGGTCGCGGCCACCTTCTTCGCCGGCCGGCCGCTACCCGGGGCTGCTGACAAGCTCGGGCTCGGCTGGGTCCAGCTCTCCGAGGCCGTGGCGCGGGCGAGCGGCGCCGGCGACCGTGAGCTGAGCCAGGCCTACCTGCGGCATTCCGACGTGGGTGACGCCGCACTCGAGCTGATGGAGCGCCGTCCCTCCCAGGGACCCAGCCTGACCATAGCGGACGTCGACCGGGCCTTTCGCGCGATGAGCGAGGCCGCGGGCAGTGCGCCGCGGACGGCGCTGATGACGGAGCTCCTGCAGCGGGCCTCGCCCGCCGAAGCGCGCTACCTGGGGAAGATCGCGGCGCGCGAGCTGCGAATCGGGTTGCGGGAGGGACTGCTAGAGGAAGCCATCGCGGCTGCCTTCGAGCGGCCGGTCGCCGATGTTCGGCGCGCCCTGATGCTCGTCGCCGAACCGGGCGAAACGGCGGCCCTGGCGCGTGAGGACCGGCTCGCGGAGGCCGCCCTGCACGTCGGCCGTCCGATCCGGTTCATGCTCGCCACCCCGGTCGCCGATGCCGCGGAGGTGGTGCGTCGCGTCGGCGAAGAGGCGTGGATCGAGGACAAGTACGACGGCATCCGCTGCCAGCTGCATCTCGGTCCGGGTACCGGGGGCCCGCGGCTCTTCAGCCGGGACCTGAACGACGTGACGATCTCGTTCCCGGAGGTCGCCGCCGCCGCCTCGCGGCTCGACGGCGAGCTGGTTCTCGACGGGGAGCTGGTTCCCTTTCGCGAAGGGTCGGTCCTCGACTTCGCGTCGCTCCAGACCCGGCTCGGACGGGTGAAGCCGAGCCCCGAGCTGGTGGCCGCGGTGCCGGTGGTGTTGATCGCGTTCGACCTGCTCCACCGTGACGGCCGCGATGCCCTCGATGCGCCCCTGCGCGAGCGGCGAGCAGCGCTGGAGGATCTGGCGCTCCCGGATCGCACTGATGGCGGCCTGCTCTACTCGCACCTCGCGACCGCGCGAGGTGCGGCCGAGGTGGACGCCTTCTTCGACGACGCGCGGGCCCGGCACAACGAGGGACTGATGATCAAGGATCCCGATTCGACCTACCAGCCGGGTCGACGCGGACTGGGCTGGCTCAAGCTCAAGCGCGCCTTGGCCACCCTCGACTGCGTCGTTGTCGGCGTCGAATGGGGGCACGGCAAGCGACGCGGCGTGCTCTCCGACTACACGTTCGCCGTGCTCGCGCCCGATGGCGAGTCGCTGCTCACCATCGGCAAGGCCTACACCGGCCTAACCGATGCCGAGATCGCCGAGATGACGCAGTACTTCCTGGCGAACACCGTCCAGGATCACGGCCGCTACCGCGCAGTGACGCCGGAGATCGTGGTCGAGATCGCCTTCGACCGGATCCAGCGCTCTGCGCGCCATCGTTCCGGGTTTGCGCTGCGTTTCCCGCGCATCGTGCGCATCAGGAGCGACAAGACCCCCGACCAGATCGACGAGCTGGCCACCGTGGAACGCCTCTATCAGGAGCAGGCGAGCGGCCGAATCCTGCTGGCGACCGGGGCGGGTGGCGAGACCGAGCGCATCACCGCCGTGGGCAGCGCCGAGGAGGGCGGGGAGGCGCGAGCCTCCGGAAGCTGAATCGGGCTCTGGCATTCGCCATCGGTCCTGATAGGATCGCCGCCACCATGAGCGCGTTCGGGACAGATATCTTCGAGCCGGCTTCCATCACCCAGGTCGCCCTGGACCTGTACACCACCGATTACCGCGTCTCCGGCACGGTGAGCACCCGCTTCACCCGGGTGGCCGACATCCTCAACCAAGTGACCCTGACGCACATCCCGCTGGTGCACGCCACGATCTCGGAGTACGACAACCCCACCGGGACCCTGGCCGCCGAGCACGTCCACGTGGCTGTCGCCGAGGTGCTCTTCTGTGTTGCCTCCACCGACGGCGGCGCGCGACCCGAGATGCGTGTCGCAAAGCGGCCGATCAAGGCGGAAATTGCCGTACCACCGTTCCGGCTCACCGGCAACGTCCACGTCACCCAGGGAAGTCGTCCGGTCGACGGGCTGCTGAACGCGGCGGACCAATTCATGGCCATGACCGATGCCACGGTCGCATGTGCCCGGTACCCGGAGCTCGCCCGTGAGGCGAGCGCGCTGGCCGTTCAGCGGCGCCGCGCGCACGTCCTGCTGGTGGCCGACGACGAACGCCCCGATGATCTGCTGGCAGAGGTCCTCGACGAGCGCACGGCCAGCGACTGGCTCGTCTCGCGGGAGCCGAGGAGCGAGGGCTAGCCTCCGGCCGCTCGCCTCCTTGGCGACTTGGGACGGACCGATGGGCGTTCAGCCTGCTTGCGACTGGCGTCCATGACCGCCTCCGCGAAGGCGACGACCCGGGCGGCATCCATGCGCTGGACGCGGCCGATGCCGTTCGCCCACCACGGCGCGTTTTCGGCGGTGATGACCTCCACGTCGGGCTCTTCGAGCACGAGTCGGCTCCGGCGGGACGGGAATGCGACGGCCGCCTCGATGGGGGGATTCAGCTCAGTGGTCGACTCGCGCGCCCAGCCGACCACAGCATTCCTCGCCGCTCCGGCCTCGAACGACGGGTTGGTGAGGCACGGGATCCAGCCGCGCCTCCCGTGGGTGTGGAACTCCCAGGTGTTGATGCGCACCCGGTAGTGCCCCTGCCAGCGTCGGGCGACGAGCGCGCGGATGCCTGGCGGACCTGCGAGCAGCGCTTCCAGGTCCGGCGGCACGCCTGGTAGCTGCGGCCGGACCATCAGCAGGTAGCTGTCGTCGAGGGTGGATGCGAGAAGGCGCACGAGATCCTCGCCACCTCCCTCCTTGCGCTCGCGGAACGCCTGGCCCAGCATCCCGGCCCCGACCCCTAGACCCAGGGCGGCCGCGATGGCAAGCACCGCACTGGCCTCCTCGCGGCGCGACGGCGCGGCGATGGCCAGCACCGCCGCGATGGCTCCCATCCCCAGCATCACGGCCGCCAGGGCGGCCGGCCCGCGCCGCGACGAGGGCTTTGGGGCGAGGCGGATCACGCGCATGGTCGGTTCCCGGACCACCAGGCCGCCGGTGCTAGAGTCGCGGCGTGGCGTTGACCGTGCTCGCGACGTTCGTCGATCCGTCCACCGGTCTTCGGACGGAGGCGACCGCCGGCAGCGGCTTCTCGATCGCCATGGATGCCGACGACGCGGACCTGCCGGCGACCGCCGCGACGCCGCGGGAGGCGATGCTGGCGGCCCTTGCGGGCTGCACCGCGATGGACGTCGCGAGCATCCTGCGCAAGAAGCGACAGCAGGCCTTCTCCTACCGCATCTCGGTGGTTGGCGAGACGAGGCAGGATGCTCACCCGCATGTCTTCACGCGCATCGTCATCGAGCACCAGGTGGAGGGCGTGGTGCAGGCCGAGGCGCTGCGGCGGTCGATCGAGCTGTCTGCGACCCGCTACTGCCCGCTGATCGCGATGCTCTCGGCGACGGTCAGCATCGAGCACCGCTATCGGCTGGTTGAGGACGGAGCCGCCGAAGAGCGAGCTGCACTGGTGCTGGTCACCGGACCCGGCGCCGCGTGATCGCAGGGAGCGCCCTTGCTCCCGGATGCTCACCTTCGCGGTCAGCGGATTCGCCAGCGATCCGCGGGCGCCTCGACCGCGGTGAGTACCGCCTCCCGGAAGCGGTCGATGTCGAAAGGCTTGGCGACCACCGGTCCGAGGGGCGCGAGCTCGCTGAGGCGGTTGCGTGATGCCGCGCTGACGAAGACCGCGGGGATGCCGGGCCAGGTCTCGCGCAGGAGCTCGGCAATGTCGCCCCCGTCTCCGTCCGGCAGCATGACGTCCACCACCAGCAAGTGCGGCAGCGCGACGGCCATCAGGTCGCCGAGGTCGACGATGCGCGCGCAGCTGACGACGTTGAATCCGAGCTCACGCAGGATGTCCGCCTCCAGCGCCGCGATGTCCGGGTCATCCTCGAGGACGTAGGCGCGCAGCGGCTCGTCCTCGGTCCGCTTTGGCTCGAGCGTGGGCGCAGCGTCGGTGGCCGGCGCACCTTCGATCCCCGGCGCGCCCGGGTCCTGGGTCGCCTCGTCGTCCGCAACAATCATCGGCGGGGAAGCGGTCATGCGAGGAGTCTCACGTCCGCCTTGGGCCACGGCAATGGCGCGATCCGGCCATCGGTCTGGTACCTCCGGCCCCGCGCGGGCACGCTTGTTGCTCCGTTGTATGCTCACGACCCGCGCCGCCCCCCGAGGGCTCATGCGAGGGCGCGCGCTCGAAGACGAGGCAAATCATCATGGCCCGATCCATGTGGCGGGGCGCCATCCAGTTCG
>VBKA01000071.1 GCA_005879815.1 Chloroflexota bacterium | reverse complement strand
ACTCCGGCTGGGGAACGATGGCGATCGCCTTCTGGTAGAGCACAATGGCCTCCTGGGTCGCGCCGTGGGCGGCGCGCGTACGCGCCAGGCCGGCCAACGCGAGGTAGGAGCCGGGCCAGTCAGCCGTCGCAGCGCGGAACTCGCGCTCGGCCACCGACAGCTCGCCAAACTGGAAAGCGAGGTAGCCCGCCAGGTACTCATACCAAGAGCGGTCCGATGGCGTCGCGCCGGCTGCCCTCGCCTCGCGAATGGCCCGGGCCGCGAGCGCATGGGCGAGCGCGATGTCGCCGCGAAGCGCAGCGAGGTGGGCCTGGCGCGCGGTGACCGCCGGGCCAGGAGCGCGCGTGGCAAGCGCGCTGAACGAATGCTCCGCAGCGTCGTACTGCCCGAGTTCGAGCTGGGCATCGCCGATGGTGGCCAGCGCGGCGACCTGGTCCGGATTGGCCGCCAGGATCGCCTGGGCGGCATCGCGGGCCTTCACGAAGTCATGCGTAGCGAACAGCAGCTGCGCGCGGAGGAGCAGGGCGGCACTCCCGGTCGGATAGGCCGCCAGCGCGCGATCCACCGCCTCCCTGGCCCGGGTGTAGTCGTCGACGTTCCCGGTCAGGCGGGCACGAGAGTAGTAGAGCTCGCCCAGGTTCGTGGCGCTGACGAAGTCTTCGCTGTCGCGCGCGAGGTTCGCCGACCAGACCCGGATGGCCTGATCGATCCGGTCGAGGGACCGCGTCACCGCGGGGGGCGGACCGTCTGGGATCGGAACTGACTGCGTTGTTGGCTGCGCGGCTGCTCGCTGAGCCGATGGTGCTGGGCGCGAAGCGAGGAATGCAGTTGTGTAGGTGCCGGCCACGACCAGGAATGCCGCACCAATAATCAGGAAGCGCTGTGGGCGGCGCCATCGGATTGGCCGGGACATCCAACTGGTTGCCATGAGAATCGGGATCTCCTTGGACGGGCGAAATGGGGCAGGGAGCGTGGCAGGCACGCGTCCCTGCCCGTGGGTCCTAGTGCGGGTCCCCGAGGTACGGGAAGCTGGACAGGTAGTCGCTGTGCGGACCGATCATGTCGGTCGGCACGGCGCCCTTGGTCACGAGGTTGAGCTCGACGTCGATCACGTCGTCGGCCAAGCCGCGGCCGTTCAGCGGACCGGCTGCGGTGGTGCCGACGGTGTAGGTCAGGACATCGGGCAGGAGCAGGTCGGCAATGCCGGCAGCCTGCGCATCGGTATAGGCCGTCCCGGAAAGCGCCGAGAGCGCCTTGAGGACCGCGATCATGTTGTTGCGGAACTTGCCGCCCATCGCCGTGGGCTGGTCAGCCGGAGCGGTGTGGTTGAATGCCTCCTTGTCGGCCCCGGCCGCGTTGAAGACCGTGTTGATGGCCGGTCGGCCCATCTGGTCGACTGCGGTCGTCCCCCACACGCCGACCACGTTCCCATTGCCGCCCAGGGCGGCGTTAGGAACCTCGAGCACGATCCCGAGGGTGTTCAGGCCGATGAAGAAGTCGCTCTGGTTGCCGTCATCGAAGCGCCGGATTCCCTGGCCCTTCACCGAACCCAGGAAGCCGATCAGGTCGAAGAAGAACGGGTCGGAGCGGGGTCCGGCGAAGGCGCGCACGCCGCGACTCTGGGACTTGCCCTTGTCGCCGGTGAAGCCCGAGGCGACCGCCGTGCCGTCTGCCTTGACGACGTAGTGCTGGATGCCGCGGGCATCCGCATCGCCAAAGGTGACGACGTACCGATGGTCGGCACGCGCGTCGCCGGTGGTATCGATGTTGAAGGTGTACGCGCTGTTCGACGCGAACGTGGTCGAGCCGAGCACGTTGATGGCGGGGTTCACCGTCATCGCCAGCGCGGTCCAGCCGGCGCTCGCCGACTTGAAGACGTACACGTCGTTGATGTCGAGCTGGCCGCCGAGCTTCTCGACGCTGACGTTGCCCGCCGCGTCGACCGAGACGTGGCCGAGGCTGGGAGCGTCAAGGTGGTCGGCCGCTCCGACGAAGAGCGGCGCAGCCCCGAGCGTCAGGATCAGGGTGGCAATCGCAAGGGGAGCGCCCCAGGACAGGGCGCGGCGACTTCGATTCATGGTGTGTCTTGCATCCTCAGGTGAGCCCACGGGCTTCGATAGAGGCAGAGGGAGCCGCCAGTGGGCTTGGCGAGCGCCCGGCGCAGCAGGCATGGAGCAGCTCGGGATGAGGCATCCCTCCTTTCGCCGATGGGAGCGGACTGGGAGCGCGATGGCGGCTAGGCGCCGTCGCCGCTTCCGTGTGCAGTCAGGGCTAGTATCCGCATCAGTGGCAGCGGGAAGGCGCGAGGGGGACGGTGAACACGCTTCAATTCGCAATAGCCGAGAGTTAATTGCGGCGCCGCCTCATCAGGAGCCCGTAACTCTCACCCATTGAGAGATAGGCCTTGCTTTGACCCGGCCAGGCCGTTGGTGGCGCGGTAAGCCTCACCTGCGGAGAATTCGGTCGAGCTGGAGTTAGGCCGCGCGGAAGCCAAGCCGGCTTCCCCAGGGTGTCGGCCCATTTCAGATCAGACGATCAGACAACTGGACGATCAGACAACTGGACCATCAGACAACTGGACGATCAGACGAAAATCTGAAATGGGCTGACGGCGAGGTAACGGTCCTTGCCGGGGCTGGGAGGCAAGCAGAAGGGCGGCCCGCAGGCCGCCCTATCGGTCCAGTGGAGTGGCTGCACGCCTACTCCAGGTAGTCCTTCAGCTTCCGGCTGCGGGACGGGTGGCGCAGCGTGCGCAGCGGCTTGGCCTCGATCTGCCGGATCCGCTCGCGGGTCACGNNGACCGGCCGTCCTCCAGGCCGAAGCGCAGCTGAAGGACGCGTCGCTCCCTGGGGGTGAGCGAGTCGAGCACGCCCTCCACCTGCTCCTTGAGGAGCTGATGGCTGGCAGCGTCCGCCGGAGCCACGCTTGCCAGGTCGGGAATGAAGTCGCCCAGATGGCTGTCCTCCTCCTCGCCTATGGGCGTCTCGAGGCTGACCGGCTCCTGGGATACCTTCATGATCTCGCGCACCTTCTCGGGGCTGACGCTCTGCGGGCCCTGAGACTCGCGGTCATCGACCTCGCCCTCGGTCGGCTCGCGCTGCAGCTTCTCGCGCAGCTCGCGGATGATCTCGTCGCGGCTCATGCGCCGTGCGATCTCCTCGATGGTCGGCTCGCGGCCCAGCTCCTGGAGCAGCGTGCGCTGCACGCGGATCAGGCGGTTGATGGTCTCCACCATGTGGACCGGGATGCGGATGGTCCGCGCCTGGTCGGCGATGGCCCGCGTGATCGCCTGCCGGATCCACCACGTTGCGTAGGTGCTGAACTTGAAGCCCTTCTCGTACTCGAACTTCTCGACCGCCCGGATGAGACCGATGTTCCCCTCCTGGATGAGGTCCAGGAAGCTCATGCCTCGCCCGATGTACTTCTTGGCGATGCTCACCACCAGGCGCAGGTTGGCCTCGGTCAGCCGCTTGCGGGCGTCGATGCCCTGCTCGATCAGCCGGCCCGATCGCTCTTCAGGCGGGGTGTCCGCCGACACGCTCGGGTCGTAACCCAGCTCGCGCAGGTACATCGCGTCATTGCCGTCCTCGATGTAGGCCCGCACGACCTGCTGGGCCGTCTCGCGTGCCCAGCGCTCGAGCTCGACGAGCTCCGGGGCGCCCGCGTGGTCGAGCGACCGGAACCGATAGCTGTGCCCGAACAGCACCGCATCCTTGAGCGCGGCGGCGGGGGCAGACTCCAGCGTCTTGAGGATCGATTCCGCGTGCAGGATCCGCTGCCGGGCGTCGTCGTCGAGATCAGGCGAGCGTCGAGCCTTGCTGAACTTCACCGGTGGCGCTGGGATCTCGTTCTTGCGCTTCACCCACCAGTCGATGGCATCCGAAGTGACACGCGGAGACTCGCGGGGCAGGTCGAAGGCGCGCATGGCGGCCATCGCCCGCGCCTTGGGCTCGGAGTTGGTGCTGACCCAGGTGTACAGGTTGACCAGGGCTCGCGCCGGGTCCTCGATCGCCAGCTCCCCGAGCTCGATGGCCTTGGCCAGGACGACCTCCTCCTCGGCGGTGAGCAGCGCGACCTTCCCGATCTCCTTGAGATACATGCGGACCGGGTCGTCGATCCCGATCAGGTCCGCGGCGAGCGCCTCGAGGTCCTCTTCCACCTCGCGCGGCTTGGCGGCGAGGCCCGGGACTTCCTCTTCCTCGACCTCGACATCGGCGAAGGTCGGGTTGTTGTCCGCGTCGAGCACCTCGACGCCCGCCTCCTCGGCGGCTGCATAGATCTCCTCGACCGCCCCGAGGTTGACCTCTGGCTGAGGAATCGCCTCAAGGATCTGGTCGTGGGTGATGAATCCCTCGGCGCGCCCCTTGTTCAGGAGATCCTCGACCACCGCACTGGCCGCTTCGCCGTTCGTGAGCGGTGTTGCGAGCTCGGCGGGCGGCCCCATCTCGTCCTGATCGAGGGGCGCGGCGGCCACGGGTCGACGCTTTCCCGGGACCGATGCCTTGGCCGGCGTTCGCGCGGCTGCTTCCGGCTTCGCGGGCTGCTTGGCTGGCGCGGCCGCCTTGGCCGCGGTTGGCTTGGCCGACGCGGGCGCATTCGCCGCAGCTGGCGCCTTTGTCGACGTGATCGGCTTCGCAGCCGCGGCCGCCTTGGTGGGCGCAGCCTTGACCACGCCGCCGCTCAGGGCCCGTGCCTTCGTCACGGTTGGGGCGGACTTCCCGTGCCGGGTCTCCTTCTTTGTCGTCGTGATGCTCTTGGTGGTGGTCGCCACGCGTCTCCTCCTCAGGCCAGCGAAGTCGCTGGCGTATGCATTGCCCTGGTGGCATCGGCCTTCTCGCGGCCAAGCCTGTCGATTCGTTGTTCGATCTCCTCGAGGCGCCCGTGATCCCTCTCGCGCTGTGCTTCCTCGAGGAGGAGCCTGCCGTCCCGCAGTGCCTCGTCGAGGCGCTCGACGCGCAGCCTCAGCAGGCAGGTCCGCAGCACCTCCCGTGCCTCGACCGGGTCGAGGGCCGGCTCCCCTGAGTCAAGGGCCGCGGCCTCGAGCAGCTCCCTCGCCACCGCCCCGGTCGCCGGGTCGAGCCCGCCGACAAACGCCTCAAGCGCGGCACCTTGATCCGCCTGCCCATCCCCCTGTGACATCGTGGCCGCGCGCTCGCGAAGGGCACTGGCCAGCTGCCGCGCCACAGCCCCCGCGAAGGGCAGCATCTCGTCGACCGGCAGCTCCGTCGCGAGCGTCGGATACCGCAGCATTAGCTCAAGCGCCTCGGATTCGAGCGTTCCCAGGCTGGGAGACGGTGCGCCGGACCCATTCCCGGGCATCCTTCCCGGTCGCGGTGAGCGTCGGATCACGGGGGCCCGTTCCAACGCCTCACCGAGCGTGCGTTCCTCCACGTTCACCAGCCTCGCCAGGTGCTGAAGGTAAAGCGCGCGTTCCACGCGGTCGCCGACACGCTTGAGGATCGCCAGCGATCGGCCTGTGACGTCACGGCGGCCGGCGATCGTCGAGAGATCAGCTTCCGTTGCCGCTCGGTCGATGAAGTATTCGATAACTGGTTTCGCATCCGCGATCGCGCGTCGCCAGGCGTCCGGATCGGTCCTGATCAGTTCGTCTGGATCCTTGCCGGCCGGGATGCGGATCACGCGGACCTTGCTCACCGCGGCATCCGGCCCCAGCTCCTCGAGCAGGCCGCGCTGGGTGGCAGCCTCGCCAGCCAGGTCGACGTCATACGCCAGGGCCACCGCATCCGCATACCGCGTTGCCAGCTCCACCTGTCCACGCGTCAATGCGGTCCCCAGCGACGCGACCACGTTGGTGAACCCCGCCTGGTGCGCGGCCATCACGTCCGTGTAGCCCTCGACGATGACCGAGAGCTTCTCCTTGCGGATCGACGACTTGGCCAGGTCGATGGCGAAGAGCGTCCGGCTCTTGTCGAAGAGCGGCGTGCTCGGCGAGTTCAGGTACTTCGGCCCTTCCAGGCCCGGCAGGATGCGTCCCCCCAGGCCGACCGCCTTCCCGGACTGGTCGCGGATCGGGATGATGATGCGGCCGCGGAACTTGTCGATGATGCCGCCCCGGTTGGACGGCCCTGCCAGGCCCGCACTGACCAGTTCTTCGTCGCTGAAGCCGCGCGCACCGAGACGCTTGCTGAGCGGGTCCCAGAGGTTGGGCGCGTAGCCGATCGAGAAGCGATCCAGTGTCTCGTCGGTGAACCCTCGCTCGCGAAGGTAGGCGCGCGCCCGCTCCCCCTGCGGCGTGCGCAACAGGACCTCGCGGTACCAGGCAATGGCCGCCTCGAGAGCTTCCCGAAGCCTCCGCCGCCGGCGATCCTCCCGCGCGGACTGGGCCGAAAGCTCGACACCAGCCTTCTCCGCCAGCCGCGTCAGCGCCTCGCGGAAGTCCACTCCGTCGCGCTCCATCAGGAAGGTGAAGGCATCCCCGCCCTTCCCGCATCCAAAGCAGTGCCAGCTCTCACGGTCTGGCGTGACGATGAACGACGGCGTCTTCTCCGCGTGGAACGGGCAGAGGCCCTTGTACGCCGAGCCGGCGCGCTTGAGCGCCACCGTCTCGCCCACCAGCTCCACGATGGGCAGCCGCGATTTGATGTCGGCGACGATGCCCGATGAAGTCATGGCGATGGCAGGTCCTGCGAGCGGCTCGCTGTTGTCAAGAGGTTTGTCAAGAGGGGGAACCGAATTCTACCACACTGTCAAGTCAATACGCACGCCGTAACGCGCAACGTCATGAACCGATGCCGCTTGCCCCGAAATCGCCCCAAGCGCCGATTCCGTGTGGTTTGCGGACTGCACTACACTCGCCAGAATCCAACCGCACCGCAGCGCTGCGGGGAGGTCGAGCTGAGCGCGCTGGTGACGCTACGTGCGAGCGACGAGGAAGGCTTGCTGCGCGCTGCCTTTCGTGATGCGCACGGTCCACGCCTGAACGGCTTCGCCCTACTCGTCACGCTTGGCGATCAGTCGCTGGCCGCGGCTCTCGCTGCCGATGCGCTCGACGAGGGGACGCGCCAGGCCGATGCATTGCGGCACCCCGAACGGGCGGCTGCGTGGCTACGAGCACGCGTGCTGAAGGCGACACCGCAACGCCATCCGCGACGCAACGGGCCCAGGGACGAGGAGCGCAGGATGGCCCTGGCGGCGATTGGAGTGGATGGGCTCACGTTCGGCACCCTCGCCTCGTTGACGGTGAAGGAGCGTGCGGCGCTCGTCGCGGGCGACCTGGAGGGCTTTGCGGTGCTCGACCTGGAGGTCATTCTGGGCTCCGGCCCGCGCGTCGCGGAGCGCCATGTCTCAGAGGCCCGACGGAAATTCTTCGAACGGCAGGTTGCCGAGGATCACGCGCAGTTCGCGCGAATCGGTCGACTGGGTCTACGTGTGCGCGAGATCGTCGATCAGGCGCTCACCAGGAATCGGCGATGACAGATGGTCCTCACGAGCGCTTTCTAGGATGGCTGCTCGCCGGCGGCCTGGGCGATCCAGCGCGAGATCTGGCCTTGCATGCGTCTGTCTGTCCCGACTGCATTCGCTGGGTCGCAGCCCACGACGCACTCGCCAGCATTGATCTGGGCCGTGCGGGGATGCCACCCTGGAGGCCGAGGCGCCCTCGGCCAAGTGCGGCGCTTCGGGTCGGACGTCTCGTCGCACTGACCGCGGCGCTGGTGCTGGTGGGCTGGGGAATCGCCTTCGGCGCGAGCCGGCTTCTCGCCGGACCGGTCGCGGGAGAGCGAACCGGTCAGGTCCTGTCCGCCACGGGCAGTCCCGCCGCCTCGACGCCAACGACCCACTAGGAGTGGCCCTCCCATCCGGGAGCACATAGCGGCTACTTGTCGCGCTGCTCCGATCCCGCGATAGCCGCCTGGGCGGCGGCGAGGCGGGCAACCGGCACCCGGAAGGGAGAGCACGAGACGTAGTTCAACCCTATCTCGTGGCAGAACGCGATGCTCTCCGGGTCTCCGCCGTGCTCGCCGCAGATCCCGATCTTGAGGTCCTTGCGAGTCTGGCGGCCACGCTCGGTGGCAATCCGCACCAGCTGTCCAACGCCGTCGCGGTCCAGCACCTGGAATGGGTTGACCGGCAGGATCTTGCGATCCACGTACTGGAGCAGGAATTTGCCCTCGGCATCGTCGCGGCTGTAGCCGAACGTCATCTGGGTCAGGTCGTTGGTGCCGAAGCTGAAGAACTCGGCGTGCTCCGCGATCTGGTCCGCAGTCAGCGCCCCGCGCGGGACCTCGATCATGGTCCCGAATTTGTAGGCGACCGTCTGACCGGACCCCTCGACGATCCGCGCCACCTCGCCATCGAGGATCCGCCGCGTCTCCGCCAGCTCGTTCACGTGGCCCACCAGCGGGATCATGATTTCCGGCAACGGCGTGACGCCCTCCCCCGCCACCCGGGCGGCCGCGGTCAGGATCGCCCGCGTCTGCATCTTCACGATGTCGGGGATCATCAGCCCGAGCCGGCAGCCCCGCATGCCGAGCATCGGGTTCTGCTCACGCATTGCCTCGACGGCGTGGAGCAGCTCGGTCTTCTCGGCGAGGGCCGACTCCAGGGTCTTCCGATCGACGTGGACCAATGGCGCCGCGGACGCCTTGCCCTCGCGGCGCAGCAGCTTCATCGCGCGCTCGGCGTCCTTGCGACCCAAGACCCGCTGCAGCCCCTTGGCCAGCGCCGGCGTCACCCGGTCCCCCACCGCATCGAGCGGCGAGCGGGCACCATCGGCTCCATCGGATGCCAGCCGATCCTGTAACCGTGTGACGTCGACGAGCAGCTCCTCGTAGCTCGGCAGGAACTCGTGCAGGGGTGGGTCGATCAACCGGATCACCACCGGCAGCCCATCCATGGCGCGGAAGAGGCCGGCGAAGTCGTCGGTCTGCAGGCGCTCCAGCTCGGCGAGTGCGGTGTCGAACGTCTCGACCGTCTCGCGGTCCTCTGCTGACAGCTCGCCGCCGGTCTCGCGACGGTGCTTCGCCTCCGTCGCCCGGGTGGACGCCAGGATCATGCGCTGCACCGTCGGCAGCCGATCCTCCTCGAAGAACATGTGCTCCGTGCGGCACAGACCGATGCCCTGCGCCCCGAACGCCCGCGCGCGCTCCGCGTCGCGCGGGTAGTCCGCGTTCGCCCACACCTGCAGCCGTCGCGTCTCGTCGGCCCAGCCCAGCAGCACGGCGAGCTCGCGCTCGTCCTCGAAGCGCGCCTCGATGGTCGGCAGCTCGCCGGCGTAGATCTCGCCCGTGGTGCCGTCGATGCTGATCATGTCGCCCTCGGCGACGGTCACGTCGCCGGCGCGCACCTGGCGCTTGGCGTAGTCGATGCGCAGCGACTCTGCGCCGGCGACGCAGGGCAGGCCCATGGAGCGCGCCACGACCGCCGCGTGGCTCGTCGCTCCGCCGCGGGCCGTGAGCACGCCGCGGGCGGCGAGCATGCCGTGCACGTCGTCGGGGCTCGTCTCGATCCGCACCAGGATCACGGGGTCACCGGCCGCCTTGGCCTCGACCGCCCGATCGGGGTCGAGGATGGCCTTGCCGGTCGCGGCGCCGGGCGAGGCATTGAGCCCTTTGGCGAGGAATCGGTCCTTGGCCTTCGCCTTGGCCGCCTCGTCGAAGCGAGGGAGCAGGAGCTGGACGATCTGCGCCGGCTCGACGCGCTGCAGGGCCTCCTCGCGGCTCAAGATCCCCTCGTTGACCATCTCCACCGCGATGCGCACCGCGGCGGGGGCCGTGCGTTTCGCCGAGCGGGTCTGGAGCATGAACAGCTTGCCGCGCTCGATGGTGAACTCGAGGTCCTGGACGTCGCGGTAGTGGCGCTCCAGCTTCTCGGCGATCTCCTCGAACTGGCCGTAGACCTCCGGCAGCTCGTCGCGCATCTGGCTGATCTTGGCCGGGGTGCGGATGCCGGCCACCACGTCCTCGCCCTGCGCGTTGGTGAGGTACTCGCCGAAGATCGCCTTCTCGCCGGTGTTCGGGTCGCGGGTGAAGGCGACGCCGGTTCCCGAGTCGGCACCCATGTTGCCGAAGACCATGGTCACGATGTTCACCGCGGTCCCCAGGTCGTGGGGAATCTTGTTGAACTCGCGGTAGTCATGGGCGCGCTTGCCGAACCAGCTGTCGAAGACGGCCCGCACCGCGAGCTCGAGCTGACGGTAGGGATCGGTCGGGAACGGCTGCCCGGTGCGCTCGCTGACGATCTGTTGGTACCGATCCGCCAGCCCTTGCAGGTCCTTCGCGGTCAGGTCGGTGTCGGCCTTCGCACGCCGTCTCTCCTTGAGCGCCTCCAGCGGCTCGTCGAAGACGGTCGCCTCGATGTCGAGCACGATCCGGCCGAACATCGCCACGAAGCGGCGCCAGGCGTCGTACCCGAAGCGCTCGTTGCCGGTGAGCCGGATGATGCCGGCCACCGTCTCGGGGTTCAAGCCGAGGTTGAGGACGGTGTCCATCATCCCCGGCATGCTGAAGGCGGCGCCGGAGCGGACGCTCACCAGCAGCGGGTTGTCCGCGTCGCCGAACCCCTTGCCCGTCTCGCGCTCGAGGTCGGCCATGTGGGCGCGGATGTCGTCCCACAGGCCCTCAGGCAGCTCGCGACCGGCGGCGTAGTAGGCGTTGCAGGCCTCGGTGGTGATCGTGAAGCCAGGAGGAACCGGCAGCCCGGCGTTGGTCATCTCCGCCAGGCCGGCGCCTTTCCCGCCCAGCAGGCGCCGCATGCTCGCGTTGCCCTCCGGGAAGGTGTAGATCAGCTTGCCGTTGCGTTCGGGTCCGGCGGACGCTGCACCGGACGTGGTCGTCGAGCGTCGGGAGCGGGTGGGTGTCGCGGCGGACTTCCTGGCGGTCCTGGCCATGTGGTGGCGGAGTCCTCCTGGAGCAGGCGGGGCCTCGATTGTACCGGCTTACACCGGCGGACCGATGGTGAACGCCTCGCCCCAATGGCTGAACGTGAACGCGGTGGATCCCT
>VBKA01000271.1:2452-2909 GCA_005879815.1 Chloroflexota bacterium | reverse complement strand
GCCGGAGCTCATCGGTAAGGGTCGTATCGAGCCGGTCTTCCTGAACTCGTCGCAACTGTGGACAACGCAACCGATCGGGTGCACCGGTTCACCACCCACGCCTCTCATCTACAACGTCAACACACGCACCCCGGCACCGACCATCATCGACTCCGTCTTTGGTGTCTGGCCGGCCACAAGCTCGAATTGGTGATCCGTGGCGGGTCGCAACGGGGAGCGCTGACAGCGGATAACTCGGTTCAATACGGACGCCAAACTACGCTCACGCCACAGCGCATCGGCCGATCTGGTCCGAAGCCACCCGCTCCGTCCGCTGAGCTACGGGCGCGCGCCAAATGATGGTAGCCGCTAGCGAGGGATCAGCCTGAGCGTCGACCTGTGAGACTCGGGCGAGACCACGGTTCCGACCATGCGAGGTCCGTACCGGTCGTATTTGGCGTGGTAGGCGGCATCCACA
>VBKA01000271.1:0-2368 GCA_005879815.1 Chloroflexota bacterium | reverse complement strand
TCGCGCGACTTCAGCGCGCGCTGAAACCACGGGTTGGCGTACCCGTGCGCGGAGCGCACGTAGACATCATGGCCGGAGCGAACGACCCAGATGGTGACGAAGGGGCGCAGGCTACCGTCGGGTCGCCGGGACGCGATCTGCAGCTCGTTGGCGCGACCGATCCGAGCAAGCTCGTCATCGGTCCACGTCGTCATTCGGACGGTTCCTGCTGAGTCGACCGCGACTCGTGGCCGAGGTACTCGGCGTCGCTGACGAGTTCGCCCCATTCGGTTTCCGGTCCATCGGCCGGCGCCTCCCACATCGCCAGGTGAGTCATGAAGTGGTCCGGCGATGCGCCGTGCCAGTGCCACTCCCCGGGTGGCGTGCGGATCGTGTCGCCGGGTCGGATCTCGACGACCGGCCCGCCCTTCGACTGGATCAGCCCCAGCCCATCCATGACATGCACGGTCTGCCCCACTGCATGCGCGTGCCATGCGTTGCGAGCGCCCGGCGCAAACCGCACGACGCTGATGCGCATCCGCGACGGCTCCTCCCCCTTGGCGATGACGTCGAACCACGCATCGCCCGTGAACGTCTCGGCTGGCGCTTTCACCGTAGGCTGCTTCGGCTGGATCTCCATGTGGCTCTTCCTTTTCGGTGCAGGTCAGACGGTCCCGACCGCCACGTCTCGGCCGACGGAGATCACGATGACGTCGGTTGCCAGGCTCTTCCCCTTCAGCTCCAGCTGCCGATGCTCAAGTGCCGATGCGTCGAACCCGGCCGCTGCGGCGGCCGCATCGGTGACCAGGATCTCCCCGCCGGCCGCCGAGGACGCAAGCCTGGCGGCCGTGTTGACGACGTCGCCAAGCGCGGTGATCTCCGTCTGAAGCGTCTCCCCCACCGACCCTACGAAGGCCGTCCCGGTGTGCACGCCGGCGCCGACGGGCAGCCACGGTCCCGCCGCCTCCTCGTGGCCGGTCGCGCGCAGGAGGGCCTGGGCGGCATCCACGGCACGTCTGGCGTGCTGCTCGCCGGCGACGGCGGGGATGAAGAGCGCCATCACCTCGTCGCCCACGAATTTGTCGACGATCGCGTCGCGCTCGACGAGGACCGCGGCGGCCGTCTCGTAGAAACGGGCCATCAAGCGGCTGAAGCGCGCCGGGCTGATTCCCTCCGCCAGGGTGGTCGAGCCGCGCACGTCGGCGAAGAGCAGCGAACACTCGATCTCGGCTCCGCCATGGTTTGCCTGCAGCAGGCTGAAGCACGCACCGCAATACTTGGGGTTCTTGGCCCAGCGTCTGTGCCCGAGCATCCGCATGAACGGTGCGCCGATGCCGCCGAACGGCACCGCGCACATCTTGCAGCGCGGATGGCCGGGCACCCGCTGGAAGAACCGCCGGGCGCGCGCGTACTGCGGCGCGGTGCCCAGCAGAATCGCGCGCCACATCTCGCCGCTCGCCGCCGAGTCCGGCGACCCTTCAGGCTCCATCGGCCCCTGCGCATCCGCCACGCTCGGAGATTACCCCACGACTCCTGCCCGGGCCGCCTCCCCTCAGATGCGGGACAGGATCGGGATTCCCGGCGCGATGGCGAAGTTCAGCTGGACGAGCACGATGAAGCCGATGCTGAGCCGCGTATCGATCACACACAGAGCCGCACCCAGGGCATACAGCGCCTGAGCGACGATGATCCGGCGCCGCACCGCGTGCGAGACCTCCGGGGTGACCTCGTCCGAGGTGAGGCCGGCGCGGCGCGCATACGACCACCCGGCGTAGATGATCGCGCCGATGATCGCGATGTTCAGCCAGTAGAGCACGAGCGCCAGCGGCACGGCGATGTACTCGGCAAGCAGGGAGGTCGAGAACGGCATCAGCGCCACCGCCGCCAGGAACGCGATATGGATCCAGGCCAGGTGCCGATCAGCACGCGCCATGTACTGCAGCTGCGTCTGCTGGCCGTTCCAGAAGATGCCCAGGGTCATGAAGCTCAGCAGGTACGTCAGAAAGCGGGGCCAGAGCGGCAGGAGCGCGTTCCACAGATCCCGGTTGGAGGGATGCTCCACGCCGAGCACCGGAACGTGAATCTCGAGCACGATGAGCGTGACGGCCACCGCGAAGACCCCGTCGCTCAGCGCTCCGAGTCGGTCGAGCGAACGTCCCGCGATCTGGTTGTAGGAGAGGCTCACCGAGCCGTCACCAGAGGGCGAGGCCGGTCTGCTCGTCATGCTGGCGGACGAGGTCGACGCCCGTCATCTCCCGGATCTCGATCTCAGCTGCCCACACCACGCAGCCCTTCAACAGGTGCCCGGCCACCGACTCGCCGTTGATGTCGGCGAAGGTCGCGTGGGCGTGCAGGTAGGCGCGCCCCTCACGCATCGAGACATTGCCCA
>VBKA01000070.1 GCA_005879815.1 Chloroflexota bacterium | reverse complement strand
CCCAGCCCGAGCAGGCCACGCGGAATCGAAGACAGCCTTTGGAGGACGCGTCTATTGCGTCGAGCTCAGACACATGCGGCCAGCCCCGGCCCGACCATTTACCCCCCAACCCCTCCCCGTCTGCGACCCATCATCCGGATCGCGGCCACAGCGGCGGCTCTCGCCCTCGTCGTCCTCGCGACGCGGCAGGGCACCAGCGAAGCAGCCCCGTCTCCCACTCGGACCCCTCCACCCTCGATCCTTCCGATCAACGTCGGCGTAGACATCGCGACCCAACAGGGCCTCAGCCTCGATTTCGCGAGCCCCATGAACGCACCCTCGGTCTCCGGCTTCCTGACGATCTCTCCGCAGGCGGCCATGCACATCGCCTGGAGCGAGGACGCGCGCCATGCGTACGTCACGCCCGTCAGCCGCTGGCAGACGGACACCCGCTACCAGCTCAACCTTCCGGCCGAGGCCCAGCTCGCGAATGGATCGAGGCTCGGCGCTCCGCTGTCCTTCGCCTTCACCACCGAGACCGCGCCAACCATCACCGCCTTCAGCGTGACGCGCGGCTCCACGCGGTCGGTGCAGGCCCAGTTGACCCTGGAGGAATCGGCGGCCGACCACGCGGCACCGGCGGACACCGCAGCACGCACCAGCTCGCGGGCGTCGGTCACCATCGGCTTCAGCACGGCCATGAACCACGCGGAGGTGGAGCGCGGGTTCCTGATCAGCCCCGCGGTAAGGGGCACGTTCTCCTGGCAGGGGACGAACATCACGTTCAGACCCTCGACCCGTCTCGATCAGAGCGCCCGCTACGCGGTGGCCGTGATCGGCGCCCACGACCTGCAGGGCAACCCGCTGGGCGGGGACGTGTCGTTCTCATTCAACACGCTGTCCGCGGTGCACGCCGTGGGCGTGTCGCCGGCGAACGGCGCTCGAGGCGTGAAGGGCCGCACGGTCCGGGTCCAGTTCAGCGGCGCCGTCGACACTCGCGCCACCGGTCAGGCATTTCGCCTGGTGGACCTCAACAAGACGCGTTCGGTCGTCGGTTCGCTGAGATGGAACGCAGCGGGCACCCAGCTCACGTTCACCGCCAAGGGCCGCCTGGTGGCGGGTCACCACTACGAGATCCGCATCGCCAAGGGGTCGCGCGATACCGACGGGAACTCGATCCGCGCCACGTACCGCTTCTACGCCAGGTCCGCTCCGAGGCCGGCCCGGCCGGCAACGGCGACGACGGGGTCGATGGCGAGCACCTACCGCCCGGTCTACTCGGTGCCGGCGCCCAGCGGCAGCGCGGGTTCCTACGCACTCTCGCTGATCAATGCCTCACGGCGCGCCTACGGCTTCGCACCTCTTCGCCTGGACGCCGCCCTCTCGGCGGTGGCGCAGGCCCATGCCACCGATCAGGTCGTCAACGGCTATTTCAGCCACAACAGCCTCAACGGCGCCACGCCGGAGGATCGGATGCGGGCCGCCGGCATCGTCTTCTCGCATTCCGGCGAGAACCAGTGCTACGACTACGGCAGCCTGACCGGCGCCATCGCCTGGTGCCACTCGATCATGATGGCCGAGCCGTATCCCGGCTACTGGAACCACATCGGCAACATCCTGAACCCGAACTTCACCCGCGTCGGGTTCGGGTCCGCACGGAAGAGCAATGGCGAGTGGATCATGACCTGGGACTTCGCCAACTAGCCCCCGCGGCCTTCGGCCGCGCCTCCCGCCCTCAGGACGGACCGCATCGCGCGGGCCCCGGAGGGCCGGGAGGCCGGTGCTACACTCCCTGACCGATGCCCCGCCCCCGCACCGCCGGCGGCGATCGTGCCGATCTGGTGATCGTCGAGTCGCCCGCCAAGGCGAAGACCATCGAACGCTACCTTGGACCCGGATACCGGGTGCTCGCCAGCTACGGCCATGTCCGCGACCTGCCCGCCAAGGCACTCGGCGTCGACCTTGACCACGACTTCGCGCCGCGCTACGAGCCGCTCAAGGACCGGCGCCGTGAGCTCGAGAAGCTCGCCACCGAGGCCCGTCAGTCGGACCAGGTCTGGCTGGCGACCGACCTCGACCGCGAGGGCGAATCGATCGCTTGGCACATCGCGGAGTACGCAGGCCTGACCGACGACCAGATCCGGCGCGTCACGTTCAACGAGATCACCAAGGGCGCCATCGACGCCGCCTTCGCGCACCCGCGCTCGATCAACCTGGACCTGGTCAACGCGCAGCAGGCACGACGGGTGATCGATCGGCTGGTCGGCTACAAGCTCAGCCCCCTGGTCGCCAGCAAGATCCGTCGCGGCCTCTCTGCCGGACGCGTGCAGAGCGTCGCCGTGCGGCTCGTCGTCGACCGTGAGCGGGAGATCGCCGCCTTCGTCACCGAGGAGTACTGGACGCTCGCCGCGGAGCTGCGTCGTGCTGATGCTGGTGCGACCTTCACCGCCGAGCTGAGCCGCATCGACGGCGCCAAGGCCCGCATCGGCTCCGAAGCGGAGGCCCGCCTGCACGAGGAGGCCCTGCGCGGCGAGCGCTTCGTGGTCGAGAGCGTCACGCGCTCCGAGCGCCGCAAGTCGGCACCCCCGCCGTTCACCACCAGCACGCTCCAGCAGGAGGCGTCGCGCAAGCTCGGATTCGGCGCGAGCCGGACCATGCGCGCCGCGCAGTCGCTGTACGAGGGGATCGCGCTGGCGGAGGGCCAGGTTGGACTGATCACCTACATGCGGACCGATTCGGTGGCGATTGCATCAGGCGCGGTGGCGGAAGCTCGGCAGGTGATCGACTCGCGCTACGGCGAGGCGTTCGTGCCAAAGCGACCGAACACCTATCGGACGCGGACCCGGGGGGCGCAGGAAGCGCACGAGGCGATCCGTCCGTCCAACTTCGCTCGGACGCCCGATGCGGTCCGCGACCAGCTCAAGCCCGACGAGTTCCGCCTCTACGAGCTGATCTGGAAGAGGGCGCTGGCCAGCCAGATGGCTCCCGCGCGCTTCGACCAGGTGGGCGTCGACGTTGCGGCGGGGCGGTACACCCTGCATGCCGGGGCCGCGAAGCGCGTCTTCGATGGCTACCAGGCGGTCTACATCGAGGGCCGCGACGACGAGGAGGACGAGCGCCTCTCGGTCCTGCCCGACCTGAACCAGGGCGAAGCGCTCGACCTGCAGTCCCTCGCCTCGGAGCAGCACTTCACGCAGCCGCCACCCCGCTACACCGAGGCCACGCTCATCAAGGCGCTCGAGGAGCACGGCATCGGTCGCCCATCGACCTACGCCCCGACCATGGAGACGATCCGCAAGCGCGGCTACGTGACGGTCGAGGATCGGCGCCTGCATCCCACCGAGTCCGCCGAGCGCGTCACGGACCTGCTCGTCGAGCACTTCCCGGAGGTGGTCGACCTGGACTTCACGGCGCGCATGGAGGAGCAGCTCGACGACGTGGCTCGCGGCACCAACGCCTGGGTGCCCATGGTCCGCGGCTTCTGGGAGCCGTTCAACGAGAAGCTGGTCGAGGGGCGCACCAAGATCGCGAAGCAGGTCGAGCTGACCGACATCGTCTGCCCGGTCTCGGGCGATTTCATGGTCAAGCGGTTCGGCCGCAACGGCTGGTTCCTCGGGTGCAGCGCCTACCCGGAGTGCAAGCACACCATGCCGCTCCCTGGGGAGGAGCCGGAGACGCCGCCCGACATGCCCGGGGTGGGCGAGGTCTGCCCACTCTGCGGCCAGGGGCACCTGGTGGCGAGGCGCGGGCGCTACGGCCCGTTCGTCGGCTGCGACCGCTACCCCGAGTGCCGGTACATCAAGAAGGACGCGACCGCGCCGTCCGAGCAGTTCGGCACGTGTCCCAAGTGCGGGCTCGGTACGGTCGTCACCAAGCGCTCACGGCGGGGTGGCCGTCCCTTCTGGGGCTGCGACCGCTACCCCGAATGCGACTTTTCGACCTGGACACGACCGGGGGGTGCCGTGACGGCCGGCCCTGCAAGCGACGGTGACGGGACCGATGCTGCCGCACCCTCGGCCGATGGCGCGGGTCGGGCGCGAGGGCGGCGACGGTCGCCGCGACGGCGCCGGCGAGGAAGCCAACCGGTCAGCGACCGGTCGCATGGCTGAGGTCCCGCCCGGGGGCAGCGAAGCGGCGCTCGCGCAGTTCCTGGAGCACCTCCGGGGCAAGAACGCCTCGGGACGAACGATCATCGAGTACCGGCGCAACGCCGGTGAGTTCCTGACCTTCCTCGAGGGTGCCGGGGTTTCGTGGCTGGCTCCGGATCGGTCCGCCGTCCGCGCCTACCTGGCCTCGCTCGCGGACCGTGACCTCGCCGCCACCTCGGTGGGCGGCAAGCTCTCCGCAGCTCGCTCGCTCTACCGCTACGCCGTCCGCGAGGGGTGGCTCGGCGCCGACCCGCTGACCGGCGTGCGCACGCCGCGGCGACCGCGGCGGCTTCCGGGCGTCCTCGACCGTCCGCAGGCCGCGCGATTGGTGGAAGCCCCCTCCCGGTCCGAACGGCTGCGTCGCCGGCGACCGCCGCGCGACATCGACGAGGCCATCGCCAAGCGCGACTCTGCGCTGCTGGAGCTGCTCTACGCCACGGGCATTCGCATCTCGGAGGCCGCCACGGTCGAGCTCGGGCGTCTCGACGTCGAACGCCAACGCATGCGCGTCCTGGGCAAGGGCAACAAGGAGCGCGAGGTGGTCTTCGGCCGCCCGGCGGCTGCCGCGCTGACCGCATATCTTCGAAGCGGCCGGCAGGTCCTGGCGGGCGCGGCGCACCGGACCAGCGCGCTCTTCCTCAACGCATCGGGCGGCGCCCTCTCCGCGCGCGGGGCCCGGCTTGTCGTCGACCGCTGGGTCGAAGCCTGCGGCCTCCCCAAGGGGACCTCGCCGCACACCCTGCGCCACTCGTTCGCCACGCACCTGCTCGAGGGTGGCGCCGACCTGCGCAGCGTCCAGGAGCTGCTCGGCCACGCGAACCTGGCCACTACCCAGATCTACACCCACCTCTCCGACGACGCGCTGCACGACGCCTACCGGTCCGCGCATCCGCGCTCGACGCGGCAGGGGAGCCGCAACGCCGCGCGGTGAGCGATCAGCCAGTCGCAGACGAGTCACTGGACGAATCGGTTGAGGAGAGGCTGGACGCCTCTCCCACGATGGGCCAGCCCTCGGCCGGCCGCGTTCTCGCCCAAGCCAGCCTGATCCTGACCGTCGCCGCGCTCGCCAGCCGGACACTCGGCTGGCTCCGCCTGCTGGTGATCGGGTCGCAGTTCGGCGCCGGTCGTGAGCTGGACGCCTACTTCGCCGCCTTCCGTATTCCCGATGCGATCTTCCAGCTGGTTGTGGCCGGCGCCCTCTCCGCGGCCCTGATCCCGGTCTTCCAGGGCTACCGCGCCAAGGGTGACGAGGCGGAGGCCTGGCGGCTCGCCAGCAGCGTGATCAACCTGGTGGTGATTGCGCTCTCCGCGTTCAGCCTGCTGATGGCCATCTTCGCGCCGTGGATCGTGCCGCTCATCACTCCGGGCTTCGACGCCCCCACCACGGAGCTCACCATCCGCATGACGCGGGTCATGTTGCTCAGCCCGGTCTTCATCGGGATGGGGGCAGTCGTCTCCGGGATCCTGAACAGCTACGAGCGCTTCGCCGTGCCGGCTATTGCGCCACTGCTCTACAACCTGGCGATCATCGTCGCGGCCATCGTCCTGGCGCCGCTCATCGGAGTGGAGGGCCTGGCGGTGGGGGTCGCCGTCGGCTCATTGGCCCACCTCCTCATCCAGCTGCCGCAGGTGGCCAGCGTCGGGCAGCGTTACGACCTGTCCCTGTCCATCAACCACCCCGGGGTCCGTCGCGTCGCGTGGCTGATGGCGCCACGCACGCTGGGCCTGGCCGCGGTGCAGATCAACTTCCTGGCAAGTACCTTGCTCGCGACCGGCCAGCCGGAGGGTAGCGTGACCGCCTACAACTACGGGTTCCAGCTCATGCAGGTGCCGGTCGGCGTGGTGGGCGTCAGCGTCGCCATCGCGCTCTTCCCGCGTCTCTCGCGGGACGCCGCGCTCGGGAACCTCGATGTCGTGCGGCACCAGCTCTCCTCCGCCATGCGCGTCCTGCTCTTCATCGCGCTCCCTCTGACCGCGGTGATGACTGTCCTGCGCGAGCCGCTGACCGCGGTTTTCTTCCAGTACGGCCTATTCAGCCGCCAGTCGACCGACCTCACTGCGGTCGCCCTGCTGTACTTCACGCTTGGCCTCGCTGCCCAGTGCCTGGTGCCCATCCTGGCGCGTGCCTTCTACGCGCTGCAGGACACGGCAACTCCCGTGCTCTGGGCGATCGTCACCGTCGCTCTCAACATCCCGCTCATGGTCTGGCTTGTGGGACCGATGGGGGTTGGCGGGCTTGCCCTGGCACTCTCTGTCACGGCCAGCCTCGAGGTGCTGGGCCTGCTCTGGGCCCTGCGCGGACGACTGGGGGGCCTCGACGGCCGGGATCTGCTCTCGTCGACGCTACGATCGACCGTGGCCGCCGCCGTGGCGGCGCTGGTCATGTTCGGCGGCCTGCAGCTGACCCAGGTCTCGCTCCCCGCGCTGCTCGATCACGCCCTCGGCAGGCTCGTCGTCCTGCTCGCGCTCTCCGCCCTGGGCGGTGGGGTGTTCCTTGGGGCCGCGGCCCTGCTCCGATCGCAGGAGATCGACGAGCTCCGACGGCTCCTCGGACGACGGTTCCGCCCGGCCGACGGCGCCCGGGGCAAGCTGTGACCGGCGAGGCACCGGCCATCGGGCCTCCCGGGGGGAGCATGGGCCTGGGTGCGCTGACGGATCGCATCGGTCCGGAGCGGGTGGTGGGCGTGCCGATCGGTGAGATCACCTCCCTCGCCTACGACTCACGGAAGGTGAGCCCGGAAGCACTCTTCTTCGCGGTGCCCGGCGAGCACACCGATGGACACCACTACGTGACGGACGCCGTCGAGGCGGGCGCGCGGGCGGTGGTCGTGCAGCACGAGCTGCCCGATGTGGGAGCTCCCCAGCTGGTGGTTGCGAACTCCCGATACGCCCTGGCGGACGCCGCCGACGTGTGGTTCGGCGAGCCGAGCCGACACCTGGCGACCATCGGCGTCACCGGCACCAACGGCAAGACGACCGTCACCTCGCTGTGCGCCCAGATCCTGGCCGCCGCCGGCGATCGGCCGGGCCTGCTTGGCACGGTGAACGTCCAGGTCGGCGATCGGCTCGAGGAGAACCTGGCCCGGGCGACGACCCCCGAGGCGCTCGAGCTCCAGGAGCTGTTGGCACGGATGGTGGCTGCGGGCAACAACACGGCGGTGATCGAGACCTCGTCCCACGGCCTGGCGCTCGGGCGCGTGCGCAACTGCCGATACCGCGCCGCGGTGCTCACCAACCTGACGCACGAGCACCTCGAGTTCCACGGCACCTTCGAGGCCTACCGCGACGCCAAGGCGCTCCTCGTCGAGGAGGCTCCCCTCGCCATCCTGAACCGCGACGACCCCAGCTGGGCGGTCTTCCGCGAGCACGCGCGCGACCGGGTGCTGAGCTACGGCGTACACCAAGAGGCCGATGTGCGCGCATCAGATCTCCGCGTCCGATCCGATGGCTCGCGGCTGGCGGTCGCCGCTCCGGATTGGACCGGGAACCTCGAGATCCCGCTTCCCGGATCGTTCAATATCGAGAACGCGCTCGCGGCATTCACGTTTGCCCTTGGATGGGGGATCGACCCGGATCTGGCGGCCCAGACTCTGGCAACCGCCCACGGCGTGTCGGGGCGCATGGAACGAGTCGATCTCGGCCAGCCGTTCAACGTAGTCATCGACTACGCCCACTCGCCAGACGCCATCGAGAAGATGCTCCGCGTCCTCCGCTCGATCACCGCGGGCCGGCTGATCGCGCTCTTCGGTTCTGCGGGTGAGCGGGACCTCCTGAAACGCCCTGAGATGGGCCGAATCGCCGCGGAGCTGGCAGATCTCGTGGTCGTGACCGACGAGGACCCCCGCGCCGAAGACCCCGACGAGATCAATCGCCAGATCGCGGACGGCGCCCGCGCCGCGGGCGCCAGGGACGACGAGGACCTGTGGGTCATCAATGACCGACGAACGGCGATCGCCCACGCCATCGGCCTCGCACAGCCCGGAGACACGATCCTGCTGGCCGGCAAGGGCCACGAGCACAACATGTTCGTCGCCTCCGGATCGGTGTGGTGGGACGAAGCGGAGGTGACCCGCCAGGAGCTGGACGCCGCCGGTCACCCGAGCACTGGCGACGCGACCGAGGCTGCGGCCCGCCAGGAATCGGCGCGGTGAGCCTGCGGGCCTGGCTCGAGGACGACCCGGCTCGCTGGGACGCCTTCGTCGAGGCGGCGCCCTATCGGTCCTTCTCGCAGCTCTGGGAATGGGGCGAGCTGCGCCGCGAAGGCGGCTGGACGCCGCTGCGGCTGGCGGTGGGTGAAGCCGAGACCGAGGACCGCATCCTGGCCGGCGCCCAGCTCATGGTCCGCCGCGTCCCCCTCTTCGGCACCGCGCTGGCCTACGCGCCGCGCGGTCCCATCGGCACGCTCGATGACGACGCGGTCTGGAGCGAGCTGGTTGCAGCGCTGCGCCGCCTGGCAATCGCGGAACGGCTGGCCACGATCCGCATCGAGCCGGAGGCTACGACCTCATCGGCCGTCGGCCATAGACTGCGGGCTCGCTTCTGGCGACCCGCGCCCGCCAACCAGCCCACGAAGACCCGGATCATCGACCTGGCACGCAGCGATGATGAGCTCCGCGCCGACCTGCGCAAGAAGCACCGCCAGTATGTCGCCAAGGCGGAGCGGGCCGGCATGACCGTGGAGCGCTTCGACGGCACTACCGCCCCTGACGCCATTAACGCAGCCCTGGCGGACTTCCATCGGATCCTGAGCGGAACAGGGGAGCGAGCAGGCTTCAATACCCGTCCCCTGGGCTACTACCGGCAGGTATGGCACGCCCTCGCTCCGGGCAATCGCGTCCGCCTCTACGTCGCCACCCGCGACGGCGATCGCATTGCCACGCTCTTCCACATCACCTGCGGCGAC
>VBKA01000081.1 GCA_005879815.1 Chloroflexota bacterium | reverse complement strand
CCGTGTGCGGGTTCTCGGGGATGATCGGCGTGCAGGTGGGCGGCGTGAGTGGCGTCAGCACCAGGGTAGGTGGTGTGGTCGCGTTGTTGACCGCAAAGAGACACGGCGCGGCCGGGTCGGAGGCCAAAGCCAGCAGGTTGAACACCCCGCTCGTGGCGCCAGCCGCGGCCAGATTGCCCGCGCCCATACGGCCTGCCGACGTGTCGAAGACCTGATCGGTGAAGACCCCGAGCATGAACGCGGCGACGTCATCCGCGTCCGCATCGAGCACCGTGGTTGCCAGGAGGAGTCCCTTGGCGGCGTTCTTCACCTGAGTCCGCATGTCGGCGATGCTGGCCCGGCCGTCCCAGAGCACCGCGCTGTCGAAGCGCACGTTGGTGTTGACCAGCGGCCGACGGAACAGCGAGAGGGTCATCTTCCCCGGGGCCTGCGGGTCGGTCGGATTGGGTAGCGTGCCAAACCGGGCGGACTGTTGTCCCTCGACGTTGAAGTCGGCCATGGCAGGGACCGGCCTGCCGATGCGAATGATGCCCATCTCCCGGAACAGCTTGAAGGTGTCCGGGGCTGACGGGTCGGCGTCGGGGCGATCGGCGGTATCGTTCAGCCGGAACAAGGGGTCGGAGCCGCCTGAGCTCGAGAATGCAGCCTGGATTTCGTCGACATTGAGCGTGAAAGCCTGGTCCGGCTGGTGGCAGGTAACACACGCCTGACCGTTCGTGCCCAGGCTGGGATCGAAGAACTTGTTGGTCCCGTCGAGAGACTGGACAGCCGTGGCGCTCCGTATCCTGCCGGTATCGTCGGGAAACGGCCGGAAGATCTGGCCCCGCGGCAAGACCCCCCTAGCGACGTAGGCAGCGGCGCAGCCGCCACGTCGGTCATGATCGGTGTCGCCATCAGCGCGAGGACGCCCGCCATGCCCGCCGCCACAAAGGCCCTCGAAAGCTTCGTTGCTCGGTTCATCGCAGCTCCTCGGGGTGGTCTCGGCGTAGGCACGGAGCGGCGAGACGAGTCGCCGCATCGGACTGTGGACGACCCCCCTTAGTCCTCCAGCTTCGAAACCGAGGGTCGTGTACGACGCGGACAACACCGCTGTCAAGGGAAAACCGGGCACCGGTCGAGAGCGGGGCATCTCTTCCCCCATGATCTACCTGCCCGTCGAGGCGCTCGAGCGCTTCCGCCACTTCTACGGCGACGGGCTCCCCGTCGAGCTGTGGGACCGGCTCGAGCCGCCTGATGACCCCGCGCGAGAGGGCCCGAGAGCCGAGCCGAGTACTTCCACGCCGAGACCGGGCAGGGGCTCGGCGCAACCAGAGCGCCGGCTATGCCTCGCACACGACGGCGATGCCGCCTCGGGAGACGGTCGAATGAGAGCAGAATCTAGAGAACGTTATATAACGGTCCTGCGTCCCGCACTTGGGACTTGACAGCCCGCCCTGGGCCAGGCTAGGGACCCGCGAGATGCGCTGAGGACGTGTAGGTTCGATGAGGTGAAGGCGGGCGCGACCCCTCTCAACCAACAACCTGGAGGGAAGCGATGGCCGCACGGAAGCTCTCGAGCGTCCTGAAAGTCTGTGCGGCGCTGAGCATTTTGACGTGCTTTGCTCCTCCATTCCTGGGTCTGGGATGGGCACAATCAAGCGAACTGCGGCCCGTCGAGCGCATACCACGCGCGCAGTTCGGAGTCGTGGGCGAATTTCCCTTGACGGCGAGCGATCTCGACGCGCTGATCTTTCCCAGTGCCAATGCTGATGAGCGCGATGCGGTGCTGAAGGGGTTGACGTTCTTCAGCACGCCGCACACTGCCGCGGAGGGTGCGGGCCCAGACGGGAACCAGCCGTTCTGCCAGGGCTGCCATCGGAATTCGGAGGAGGTGCCCCGGAAGACCGGGCTCATCACGACCTCGTCACCGATCTCGCGAGCCGGGCGGTCGACGCCGACCGATTTCGAGTTCACGGCGTTCGACCCGATGACCATGGCGGGCCATGCACCCGAACAAGACGAGACGATTGATCGCCGCACCGGAGCCATCAGCGGTACCGGGCGGACGGCGGCCTTTACGCAATTTGCGGACTTCAACTCGACCGACCCTGATCCTGCCAAAGCTCGCGTGGATCCTCTGGACGGCAGTGGACCTCATTTCGCCCAACCACACTTCCCCCGCCTTGGTACCCCTGGCCCCAATTTCGGCGGTATCGTACAACATGTGCGGCCCTCCCTCGCCGCGTGTCTACCCGACCCGATCCAGCCGATCGAGATGGATCCGAACCTGGCCGGGGTCAGCGTAGATCCGGCAACGGGACTTCTCGATCCACCTTCGGGGGTGAGCCCGGTCACTGGTTTTCGGCGGACTGTGGGGGAGCGCGCCGCGCCACCGTACGTCGGCCGCGGGCTGATGGAGGCCATCCCCGACGAGGCCATCAAGGCCCTCGAGGACCCGGGGGACACGCACGGCCACAGCTCGTCGCTCAACGACCCGGCGGCCTTCCCTGAGTGCCAGCCGCTCCAGAGGAGGGACTGCATCATCGGCCGCCACAACGAAAACGGCTCCTGCCCGTGCGACGGGGGCGTTATTGGCGGGGACCTTCCTCCAATAGCGGAGTGCGGCAGCACGGGAAAAGACTGCGGTATGCCCACACGTGTCGGCCGCTTCGGCTTGCGGGCAGCGGGTCCGACCCTGGTCCAATTCGTCATCGGGGGCATGCAGGGGGAACTCGGCATCACGAGTCCGCTGAGGGATACCGAGCCGAACCAAGCTCCCGTCAATATCGCCCGGCGCGACATGGGCTGTAAGGACACGGTACCCGACCCCGAGTTCGGGAAGGACACGGTTTCAAACGTCCGGACCATGTTGCGCCTGACACCTCCGCCGGAGTTCGGGCGCACCCTGTTGGAGTTGCTGGAATCAGGCGACCCCGAAGAGCAGCGACCTGGGGAAAGCCCCGCAGCAAGGGTCCAGCGTGGAGCGATGCTCTTCGGGGTCGACCTGGTGGCGTTTGCGAACCGCACGATCCAGCGCCGCATGCCAAGTGCAGGGGACGATCGCGATGAGCATGCCATCAACCAGACAGACCGCTT
Source organism: Chloroflexota bacterium (assembly GCA_005879815.1). Classification (GTDB taxonomy): domain Bacteria; phylum Chloroflexota; class Limnocylindria; order QHBO01; family QHBO01; genus CF-82. The sequence goes on along the minus strand of VBKA01000081.1, from coordinate 5,972 downwards.
GCTCAACTGTGTCGGCTGCCATACGCCGATTCAGGCCACGGGAGAGTCACCAGCGAAAACCGCCGGAGACCTGGGCGGTGATCATCTCAGCTTCGTGTGGGCACCGATCTTCTCGGACCTGCTCCTGCACGAAATGACCATCATCGACGCCGAGCGCCATGCGCCAACGCCCCGGGACCCGCTCCTCATCCGCCGCCTGCGTCGAGTCGGGGGAGGACCCCGCGGCGAAGCCGAAGACCGTGAACACGGCCCCTCCGACAGTCCGGGCGGCGATGGACACGGCCGCGGCGGCGTCGGACACGGCCCCGGCGGTGTCGGACACGGCCCCGGCGGCGTCGGACACGGCCCGGTCCGGCCACCGAGCCTCCTGGTCGACACGTTCGATATTCCCCGCAACCTTGCCGACGATGCGCTGCTGGCTCAAGGTATCGCCGAGGGCTACATGTGGCGGACTCCACCCCTGATGGGCCTGGGGAGGGTGGGGCCGCCATTTTTGCACGACGTGCGGGTGTACCTGAGCCTTCGCACCGTCGAACGCACCCCTGCCGGCACCGTGATGACGAGCAGCAGGTTCACCAACGCCCCACTCGTTGTGCGCACAGTGGACGATGCCCTCCGTGCGGCCATCGAGCTGCACGACCTGCCACCGCCTGATGACGCGAAGACGCCAAACGTTCCGGGTGCGGGATGTCCAGTGCCGCCGAACGGCCGCCTCGGCGGCGTCGACTATGGGAGCGATCCAGAGAGCGTCATCTGCCCCCCGTACGACAGCGATACCTCGAAGACCAACCGCAGCGAGGCGCGGGAGGTTATCCGCCGATATCGTGCGCTGAGCCCCGAGGACCAGCAGGCGTTGATCGAATTCCTGAAGGAACTCTAAAGCCCGGGGCTTGGAACACGATCGGTCGCGAAGATGGCTCGTGTAGACGGCGCGCGCAGTGCCTATTTGGCGCCATGCACGTGCACGGTGAGCGCGCTGGCCTCGAACCCGATGGAGTTGATCGCGCCGAGGACTTCCATTACGTCGACGGTCGCGCCCATCCTCGGATAGATGACGAGCGCGTCGTTGACGGCGTCGACGCGGTAGCTGTCGAGCCAGCGGAACCAGCCCTTCGGCTTGCTTGCGCGCACGAGGTCATCCATCGCTTCGCGCGTGCCTTCCGCGCAGGCCGGGGAGCACATGGGCGCCAGGTCCGCCTCGAGCCCATAGTGCGACAGCCCGGAAAACTCCATCTGCGCGGCCGCGAAGCCGGCCTTGCGCAGCGCGGCGAGCACGGCGACGAAATCGACATCTCTGAGGTTCTTCTCCGGAACCTCGATCTCCACGACCACCTGCTGCCGCTGTTCGTTGACGGCGCCCGGCGTCTGCTCCGCCTGCTCAATCGTCGGCACCTTCTCGAGCACCTTCGGCGTTCCGAGCCAGGGCACTGCGGACAGCGCTTTCTCGAGCCCGCTGAGGCACCCACCGCAGCTCAGGTCGTTGAGCCACAGGCGGATCGTCGGCTTGCCGGTCGCGACCGACGCTGCCATGGGCTCGCCAGGAACCGCCGCGCGGTGCGGATTCTTCACGCGGTCGATCCCGAACAGCAGCCCGGCCGTGAGCGCGATCAGGATCACGATCTGGCGGAAAGAGGCGAAGGTCACGCACCGGGCCTCGGTCTAGAGCCTCGACCGATCGAGGAAGGTCGTGGCGTACAGCATCGGGAAGACCACGAGGAAAGCGACGACCACGGAGGCTCCCAGGATCGTGAGCGCCTGCCTGAACGACTTGCCGCTGCGCCCGAGCCGCTCCTCGAGGCGCTCGATGCGATCGAACTCGCTCGTGAGCTTGTTGGAGGTCGTCACCGCGAGCATCGCCGCGATCGGATAGATGTGCGGGATCTCGTGCCAGCCGAAATCCACCAGCATGAGCTTGGTGAACACGAAGGTCATGATGAGCGTCCAGACACGACTGAAGACGCCGACCGTCACCAGGAACCCGCACATGACCTCGGCCATGCCGAAGGCCGCCACCCAGGTCTCGCGCGGCAAATCGGGGCTCGTGCCCGCCTTCAGCAGCGTCACCATCGGGTCGTTCATCACGCTGGGGAAGTTGTCGGCGACGCCCGCCGTGAGGTCGTGGTTGTAGAGCTTCAGCCAGCCGAGCGCGAAGAAGCCGATCCCGAGGGTGATCCGCACCCAGCGCATCTGCTTCTCATTGATGTCGGTGATGGCCAGCTTGTGCGACTGCCAGGGCGAGGTGACGTAGACGACCGCGACCGTCAGCACGGGCATGGCGTCGACCGCGACCATCCAGCCCCAGCGGAAGAGGTAGATCCAGGTGCCGAAGATCATCGCCCCGCACAGCGGCAGCGCCGTCTGCGTGAGGATCAAAATGGCCAAGCCCACCTGGATGAACTTGAAGATCTCGGAGGAGGCGGGGTCGAGGGGGTAGCTCGGCATCACCAGCGAGTCGTTGGTGGCCGAGTACATCAGCACCAGGCCGGGGCTGCGCAGGAACAGGATGACGCACCACTCGCGGAGCACCTGGAACCATTTGGCACGCACCGGCTTGTCGGTGAGGAAGGTGGCGAGCTGGTGCACGATCCGCTGCGCCGGGGCGCCGAGCTGACGCACGATGCGCCGCTGGACGATCTCCTCGAGCGGCTGGCGTAAATACCAGAGGAGCATGAACGCCACCAAGATGACGAAGACGGTGGTGGCGATGCGCATGAGGTCGGGATGGATGCCCATCGGACCCGGCCCCTGGAGGAAGAACTCGTCGTGCAGCGGCACCTTGAGTCGGTGCTTGATGAAGCGCTCGTGCGCCGAGGCGCTGCTCGGGGCGAGCAACAACGCGAGAGCAGCGTGGAGGCGAGCCCGCCGGCCAGCCGACCTTGTCACCCGGCCGCCACGCTGCGACCTCGCGCTAGAACCATTCGTGAGCGTACTCCAGGGCGCGTTTCAGCGCTTGGGCGTCGGGGATGATGACCTCATCGAAGTCGAGCTTGACCAGACCGCGCTTGCTCAGCATCTTGAGCACCCGGTTGCTCTCCTGGCGGTCCGCCCCCACCATCTTGCCGATGTCGTCGGGGGTCGTCTTGACGACGATGCGGCCGTCGGCTCCGGGCTTGCCGTGCTTTTCGACGAGCTCGTTGAGCAAGTGCACGATGCGGTAGGGGACCTCCTCGAAGGCGAGGCTGAGCGTTTCCTCGTTCAGCCCGCGAATGCGCTCGCACAGCACCTCCATCACGCGCCACAGGATCGCCGGATTCTTGGTGGCGACGGCGTGGAAGTCGCGGTGGGCGATCGACAGCATCTCCGTCTGTTCGATTGTCTCGACCGTCGCCGAGCGCTCGCGGCCGTCGAGCAGGGTGAGCTCGCCGAAGATGTCGCCGGGCCCCAATGTGCCGATGATCTTCTGTTTCCCGTCGTCCGCCTGCCGGTACACCTTGGCCGCGCCGGAGAGGATCACGTAGAGCTTGTCGGCTCGATTCCCCTGAAAGAACACTACCGTGCTCGGCCTGAAGCTCTCTCGCTTTGCGATGCTGCCGAGCTCTTGGAGCTCTCCGGCGCCGGCCCGCCGGAAGATGGGAACTTGCGCGAGTTCCTTCATGTCCGACCCTGACGCTGTGTTCGGCCCGTACCCGATGACGCCGCCACCGAGCGCGGGGCGGGGCGGCACGTTATTGCACGAAGTGCCCGGGAGACGTCAACGGTCACCACGGCTCGCGCCGACGGCTGCCTTTGCGGCTCGCCGCGGTTGGCTCGCTCGATCCGCTGGGGACTGGGCCGCGCCCTCGCCCCCCCGGCGTCGCAGCCAGGGAGCGCCCTGCCGTCGGGGACCGTTCTCTGCCGCGCGCCTCATCAGCTCCGAGGTCTGCACGGAGGCGGCTAGGGCCCGGGCGGGGCGGCGTTCGGAGCCTGCCCCGCGGACACGACCCCCGCCGAACTCTTCGGGGAAGGGGACTGGTCATGCTTGCGAGCATGAGGAAGGCCCCCCTTTGTACGCTAGGGAGAAGGACTTCAGTTGAACATCGAAGCGTGATACGCGGCCGCGTATTGGAGGAGTACGCGATGGCAAGGCGTCGAGGCGCGGTTCTCGTCGGGACGCTCGCGCTAGCCCTTTCTGAGGCGCACGCGCGTGCTGGCTGGTGGCCGCCGGAGCGACCGGCGACGTCGGTGGAGGGCCCATGGGACACGCGCTGGACGCTCGAGGCGAGTGACCGGCTGCGCGGCGAAATCGTCGACTACTTCGCGCCGAAGCCGACCTCCACGACTCCGAACTCCCGCTACAACTTCCTCGCGAACCGCTTCCAGGCCGGGGTCCGCGTGCGGCGTGAGTCGTGGGAAGCGTTCCTGCAGTTCCAGCACACCGTGCTCGACGACGTCCCGGTGGGCGCCCCGCCGGGTGCCCCGGGCAAAGCCTACTTGGACAACACGAAGCGCAGCTTCCAGGAGCAGGGCTGGCTGCGCCAGGGCTGGGTGCGCGCGGAGGACCTCTTCGGCGTGAGGGGCGCGGGGATCGTTGTCGGGCGCCAGCTGTGGCGTGACGGGCTGGAGGCGCCGGCGCGCGACCCGAACCTCCAGTGGCTCAAGCAGCAGCGCGTCGCCGAGCGCCTGATTGGGGCCTACGACTATACCCACATCGGTCGGAGCTACGACGGGGGACAGGTCCATTGGGACACGGACTGGCTCAACGTGAGCGGCTTCGGCTTCCAGCCGACCTCGGGCGGGTTCGAGATCAGCGCGGGGCGGCCAATCGAGGGCATCCAGCTGGGCGGCCTGTCGGCGACAGTGAAGGACTCGCCGCGCTTCCCCTCGAGTGACGCGCGGCTCTTCTGGATCTACTACTCCGACCACCGCGGGCCCATCGTGTTCGACAACCGTCCCGACAACGCCCGCAAGGCCGACACGGGTGACCTGCGCCTCCACACGATCGGTGCGAACGCGGCCCACGTGGCGGCCCTCGGCCCCGGCAAGGCCGACGTGCTTGGCTGGGCAGCGGGCCAGCTCGGCGCCTGGCAGGCGCTCGACCAGCGCGCATGGGCCTATGCCCTCGAAGCGGGGTATCAGCTCACCGGGCTGTGGGCGCGGCCGTGGGCGCGGCTGGGCTTCTTCCGTGGCTCGGGCGACCCGGATCCGAAGGACGACGTCCACGAGACGTTCTTCCAGATGCTGCCGACCGGTCGTCAGTACGCCCAGTTCCCCTTCTACAACATGATGAACAACCAGGACACGTTCGCGCAGCTGTTGCTGCAGCCGTGCCGATCGCTCGGCGTGCGCAGCGACTTCCACTGGCTGCGCGTGGTGGAGGGGAAGGACTTCCTCTACTCGGGCGGAGGGGCCACCAAGGACGACTTCTTCGGCTTCTCGGGTGTCCCGGCCAAGGGCGCGCACCAGATCGGCTATCTAGTCGACATTGCCTTCACCTGGAAGCCGATCGACCTGCTCACGTTCTACGCCTACTACGGCCACGTCTTCGGCGGTGACGTCATCCACCAGTCGTTTGCGGGGCGCGAGGCGAACTACGCTTACCTCGAGTCAACGGTCGCGTTCTGAACCAGCGCCGCCGGCAGGTTCTCGCCCGCGCAGAGAGGGTGCGCGAGGGGCATCTCGATGGCGCACCCGCCGTCATGGTCCCCGTGCAGTGCTCGCCCCGGCCGTCGTCGTCTGCGAAACTGAGGTCCACATCCGCTCCGAGGAGGAGATGATGCTCGAGACCTTCGACGACGCCTACCGGGAGTACCGCCGCGCCGTGCCGATGCTCGTGCCGCGCCCGAGCTGAGCTGACTCAGCGCTCCCGGTACGCCGCCGCGTCGATGCCGTACTCCGCCAGCTTCAGCTGGAGGTGCTGGCGGTACATGCCCATGTCCTCCGCGGCTTTGGAGATGTTGCCGTGATGGCGCGCCAGGGCCTCGTGGATGAACTGGCGCTCGAAGCGCTCGACCGCTTGCTGCTTCGCCTCGCGGAAGGAGCCCGGCGGGTCGGCG
>VBKA01000268.1 GCA_005879815.1 Chloroflexota bacterium | reverse complement strand
CGTCGCGATGGTCGGGTACGCCATCCTGGCCCTGATCATCGATGCGATCCTGCGCATCGCGGATCGGAGATACGCCGCATAACGCCACGCTTCCTGGCGCCATACCCGGCCTGACCGCGGCCAACCGCGTGTCAGGCCATTTCCGCTTGCACGACTAGACGACTGCCCGATTGGACGGGCGAGTGTCCTAGAGCGGTGGGACCTCCAGGGCGGCGCGGGCGCGCGGTTGGGCAGGCGCGTCGCCGTTCGTTTCGCCTGCCGTGGTGAGCCCGCGGTCGCCCGATACCGCCACGACCCCGGCCCGGACGAGCTCCTCGTCGAGCGCTCGACGACCGTCTGATAACCGGCCTCTCCGATCCGCTGCCGCAACGATGGTGACCTGGCCAGCCGGCCGAGCGCCTCTGCCAGCGCGAGGCTATCGCCGGGCGGCACCAGGAGGCCGTCCAAGCCATCGGTCAGGACTTCGGGAATCCCGCCAACCGCGGAAGCGACCACGGGCTTGCGGCGTGCCATGGCCTCGAGGATCGAGATGCCTTGGGCCTCGCGCAGGGAAGGCAGCACGGCGATGTCGAGATCTGCCGTGAGGGCGCTGACATCGTCGCGGCGACCGGTGAAGATGATCCGATCGCGCGCGTGGGCCGGCAGCGCGCCTGCCTGACCGCGGAGCTCGCCGAGCTGCGAGCCCTCCCCCACGATCGCGAGCCACGTCCTGGGCGCGCGATCCAGCACGCCGGAGAACGCCTCGATCAGGAAGCGGTGCCCCTTCTCCGGCTCGAGCCTGGCGACGACGCCCACCAGCGCCTCCTCGCAGGGAATGGAGTACTCATCGCGCAATGTGCAGGGCGGCGCCGGAATGGCGAAGCGCGACAGGTCGACGCCGTTGGGGATCACCGTGTACGGACCCCCACGCCCCTCCCGACGCACCTTTTCGGCGATCGCCCGTGAGGGCACGATCAGCCGATCGACCTGCGGGCTCAGCGCAGCGAGCGCGGCCACGTCCTCCGGCGATCGCACCCGCGAGGAATGCACGGTCGCCAGGATGACCGGGGTGCCAGCCGCCAGGGCGGCGCGGATGCCGATCAGCTCGGCGCGGAACATGTGGGCGTGGACGAGATCGATCTCGTGGCGGCGCAGATAAGCTGCAAGCTCACGGATGGCGGCCTCGTCATCGGTCTCGTCGATGACGTCGACGTCTACACCCAGCCGGCGCAGGCGCTGCACCGCGGTGCCCTTGCTCAGGGAGAGGGCGCGGACGTCGTATCGGGTTCGGTCAAGACGGAGCAGCAGGCCGGTGTAGCTCTCCTGGGCTCCACCCGAGCCGCCGGTTGCCAGGAGCTGGAGCAGGCGTGGGCGGAGGTGCCCGCTGGCGCGATGCGTGCGCCGATGACGGAGGTATGGTGCACCGGCGATCGCTCCCTCGTGGTCGGGCGCGCGCTCTGGCGTGGGCGCTCGAGTGGTGGTGGCCATGAGGTCACGAGCGTAGG
>VBKA01000080.1 GCA_005879815.1 Chloroflexota bacterium | reverse complement strand
GAGGCGGTCGCCGGGGCCCTCTTCCTCTCCGAGGGGATGGAAGCCACTCGTCTGTGGCTGCGACGGCTCTTCGGCGAGCGGCTGGATGCGCCCGGTGAGGCGGCACCGCCGAAGTCGGCCAAGAGCCGCTTGCAGGAATGGACGCAGCGCTACCGACACACCAAGCCGTTCTACGAGCTGGTGAGCGCGATCGGGCCACCCCACGAGCAGATGTTCACCGTCGCGGCCGTGCTCGAGGGTCGTCGCCTCGCGGTCGGTGAGGGATCCAGCCGGCAGCGCGCCGAGGAGCAGGCCGCCGGCGCGGCGCTCGAGCTGCTCGCCGCGGGGAGCGACGAGCCCGCGCTCGGGGGCGGCTCCGACGAGTCGCCGCGGATCTCATGACCACGTCCGCCGCATCTCCTCCACTGGGCGCTGCCCGGTGAGCAGACTCCGAGAGCTCCGTCTTCACGGCTTCAAGACCTTCGTCGAACCCACCCGTTTTGTGTTCGAGCCCGGGGTCAATGCGGTCATCGGCCCCAACGGCAGCGGCAAGTCGAACATGGCCGACGCCGTGCGCTGGGTGCTCGGGGAGCAGTCCAACCGATCGCTGCGCACCCGGCGCGCCGACGATGTCATCTTCGCTGGCAGCCAGCAGCGCAAACCGACCGGCCTCGCCGAGGTGGTGATGACCCTCGACAATGCCGACGGCTGGCTGCCGATCGACTTTGCGGAGGTGACCGTCGGTCGACGGGCCTACCGGTCGGGCGAGGCGGAATACCTGGTCAACGGGGCGCGGGTTCGGCTCCGTGACCTGGTGGAGCTGCTGGCCGGAGGTCAGCTTGGCCCGAGCTCCTTGGTCATCGTTGGCCAGGGGACCGTGGATGCCGCCTTGTCGCTGCGGCCGGAAGAGCGACGCCAGCTGTTCGAGGAAGCGGCCGGCGTCAAGAACCTGCAGGTCCGCAAGAACGAGTCACTCGGCCGCCTTGGCCGGGCCGAGGAGAACCTGACGCGCGTCAGCGACCTGCTCGGGGAGCTCCGGCCGCAGGTCCGGCGCCTCGCGCTGCAGGCCGAGCACCAGCAGGAGCATGACCTGCTCGGCCGTAAGGCCCGCGCGCTCGTGCAGGAGGGGCATCGCCGGCGTGAGCGCGGCCTGCGGGAGGCGCTCGGCGATGCTCGCCGACGGGAGGCCGCCGCGCAGGCCGCCGCCGAGGCGCTGCGCGCGGAGCTCGCCGCCGGACGGGCGGCCATGGCCGACGCCGAGGCGCGTTACTGGGAGGCCGAGCGGTCCGCGCGGGAAGCGGCCGCGTCGCGCGAGGTGACGCGCGAGGCGGTGATTCGCCTCGAGAGCCGCAGCGAGGCGCTCGACGCGCGCACGAGCGACTTACTCGCACGCATCACCTCGGCACGCGCGGACCTCGACGCTCTAGGCGCTGAGGAGAGTCTGCCTGCGGAGCCCCCCGAGGATCGCGAGCTGGCCGCAGGGTTGGATGCGGCGCTGGATGCCGGGATTGCCGCGGAGCGAACATGGCAGAGCGCCGCGGACGCATTGGCTGCGGCGGATGCCGAGCTGATTGCTGCGGAGGATGCCCTGGCCGCGGCCCGAACGCGGGACGCCGAGCGGCTCGCCGGCGAGGCCAGGCGGCGCGAGGCCGCGGCGGATCGAGCGGCGAAGCGGGAGCGGATCGAGCTGGAGCTGGACAGGACACGTTCCGAGCTCCGGGAGGCCCAGTCTGCAGCCGAGCTGGCGCAAGCCGTCGCCGTTGAGGCACGACAGATGGCGGATGCCGCCCGGCGGTCGCTCGCGGACGCGCGGGCGGCCAGCGACGCTGCGCATCACGACGCGAACCTGGCCCGGACGGACGCCACCGCCGTGGCCGAACGGGTGGCGGCGGCGCAGGCGGAGCTGGAAGCCCTGACGGAGCGTGCGGAGCGGTCTGGCGCCATTGGCGAGCGCCTCGTTGCATCCGGCTGGCGCTCGTTGATTGACGCCGTGCGCGCGCCCGATGCCGCTTGGCCGGCGGTCGAGGCGGTCATCGGCGGCGAGCTGAGCGAGGCGCTGCTGTGGCGCGATGCTGACCCCGGATCGGCGACCGCCGACGCCAGCGGCACCGTGCGGCTCCTCGATGGTCGGCGGCCGCCGGAAGCGGCCGAGCGGCAACGCGGGCTGGTTGCGGTCGGGGCGCGTCAGACGCTGGCCGAATGGATCGGTGGCGGCGAGATCCCGGGCATCTTCGCGCGGGTGGCGGTGGCGCCGGACCTCGGCGCGCTGCTCGCGGGATGGCGGAATCTTCCCGCCGGTTGGTCGGCGGTGACGGTCGAGGGTGATCTGGCCGATGGGCGCGGGCTCGTCGCCCTGCGCGGGCGGGCGGATCCGCCTGGCGGCAACGCGGCCCGCCAGGTCGCACGACGGCGCCGGATCGCCGAGGAACTGACGATCCTGGAACCCGCATACGCCCGGGCCGCTGACGCTGCGGCCGCGGCGGTCGCCTCCGCCGCCGCCGCCGAACGCCGCCGCGCCGAGGCCCAGCGCCTGGCGGACGCCGCCGATGCCGAGGCCCGTCGGGTGGCATCCGGGGCCGACGCGGCCGACCGTGCGCTCGAACGCGCCGCCGGTGAAGAGACGCTGCTTACCCAGTCGCTCACCGAGCTGGCCATCCCGATCGCAGAGGAAGATGGATCGGCAGAGGCAGATCGCGACGAGACGGGGAGCGCGGAAGGCACGGATCGCGAGGTCCGCGTGACGCGCGCTCGCGAGAACCGTGAAGCGGCCGCGACGGCACGCAAGGAAGCACGCGACGCTTGGCAGCTCGCCCGAAGCCGCGCCGACGAGCTCGAACGGGGGATGGTCGGCGCGCGGCGTCGCGAAGCTACGGTGCTCGCCAGGCGCGAGTCGTTGGAGCAGGCTGCGCGCGATGCCGAGACCGCGATCGCCGCGCTCACGGGGGATCGCGAGTCGCTGGAGGCCGCTCTTGGCACGGCTCGGAGCAACGAGCAGCTTGCAGCATCCCGACGGGAGGAGGCCGACGGCAGGCGCGAACAGCTGCGCGCCGAGCTGTTGAGGCTCGAACGGCAGGATTCCGGAGCGGGCGGGAAGCTGGCAGAGCTCGATCGAGTCCACCAGGCGGCTGCGGTCGAGGTGTCGCGCCACGACGAGGCGTTGGCCGCCCTTGCGCGCGAACGCGAGGTCGCCCTGGAGGCCTTCAGCTTGGATATTGCAGGCTCGGATGCCCCTGCACGCGCCAGCGATGACTCCCCACGTTCGGAGGCGGCCGACACCGAGCTGGCTGCCGAGATCGCCGCTCTCGACACGGCGGCCGTGGAGGTTGAGCTGCGGCGTATTCGGCGGCTGCTGAACCAGATCGGATCGGTCAATCCATTCGCCGTCGAGGAGCATCGTGAGCACGCCGCGCGGCTGGAGGCGCTCTCGGGGCAGGAGACCGACCTGCGCGGCGCGATCAACGCGACCCGTGAGCTCATCGGCCGGCTCGACGCGGACATCAATGAGCGCTTCGCCGTGGCCTTCGGTGCCATCGGGGCGGCCTTCGACGAATTCGTCCAGCTCCTCTTCGCGGGGGGTTCCGCCTCGCTGGAGACCGTCGATGGCGACGAGGTGAACGCCCCGGGTGGCATCGAGATCGTCGTCCGCCCCCCAGGCAAGCGGCCACAACGCCTTGCGATGCTCTCGGGAGGCGAACGGGCATTGACCGGCGTGGCACTCCTCTTCGCCATGCTCAGTGTCAATCCAGTGCCGTTCTGCATCCTGGACGAGGTCGATGCCGCGCTCGACGAGGCGAACATCGGGCGCTTCGCGCAGGCGCTGCGCAAACTCTCCGACACCATCGATTTCGTGGTCATCACGCACAACCGCGCCACGATCGAGGTGGCCGACACGATCTACGGGGTGACCATGACCGATGCCGCGGTATCCCGCGTCGTCTCCCTGCGTTTCGCGGACCTACCCGTCGAGGCCAACGCCTGATGTTCGACCGGCGCCAGCGCGGTGGCAACGCGGGGCCATCCTCGAATCCAGGCGAGGTGCTCCTCCCGGCGACGATGCCACGCCCGGCGCGAGCGCCTGGAGGCTTGGGCGGCCTCGGCCTGCGAGCACGGCCTTCGGGCCTCGGAGCACGATTGCGCCGCATCTTCGGTTCGGCAGCGGGGGCAAGTGATGCGACCTGGGACGAGATCGAGGAGGCGCTCATCGCCGGCGACGTCGGGCCCACGACCACGCTCGAGGTCGTGGATGGCGCCCGAACGCGTTACGCCAAGGCGGGCGGTCGGGACGCCGACCTGGCTCGTTCTGTCCTGGCCGATGAGATCCGCGATCGCCTGTCAGGCGCTGGAGCGAGCGGCTTCGAGCTGGGGCCGCCCCCGGCGGTGCTGCTCTTCATCGGCGTCAACGGCAGCGGCAAGACGACGACGATTGCAAAGCTCGCCGCGCGCCTGCAGCGCGACGGCCGCACCATCGCGCTGGCCGCAGCTGACACGTTCCGGGCAGCGGCCATCGAGCAGCTGCGCATCTGGGGCGAGCAGCTCGGGACGCTGGTCATCGCCCAGCGCACCGGCGCGGACCCGGGCGCCGTCGCCTTCGATGCGGTGACGGCCGCCGAATCGCGAGGCCTCGACGCGGTCCTGATCGACACCGCGGGACGCCTCCAGAACAAGACCCAGCTGATGGCCGAGCTCGGAAAGATCCGGCGCGTCGTGGAGCGGCGCCTGCCCGGCCAACCGCGGCACGTGCTCCTCGTGCTGGACGCGACGACCGGGCAGAACGGGCTCGCCCAGGCCGAGGCCTTTAGCCAGGAAGCGGGGGTGACTGGCGTCATCCTCACCAAGCTGGATGGGACGGCCAAGGGCGGCATCGCGGTGGCCATCGCCGATCGGCTACGGCTCCCGATCGTCTTCGTGGGCGTGGGCGAGGGTATCGAGGATCTCGCCCCGTTCGACGCCAACGCCTACGTGGAGTGGCTGCTGGCGGCCTGAGGCGTCGTTGCCGCCCCAGGGGTGGGGTAGTAGGATGGGCAGCCGTTTCGCGCCGGGGCGGCAGCAAAGCTGTCGGCGCGCGTGGCGCCACCCCGAGCGTCCCTAGCGAGAGCCAATGTTCGAATCTCTGAGCGCCCGGCTGCAGGGCGTGGTCGACCTTCTGCGCGGCAAAGCCAGGATCACCGAGGCGGATCTCGACGTCGCGCTGCGCGAGATCCGTCTGGCGTTGCTCGAAGCGGACGTGAACTTCCGCGTTGTCAAGGAGTTCGTGGCGCGTGTCCGCGAGCACGCCCTGGGCGCCGACCTGCTAACCGGGCTGAATCCAGGACAGCAGGTCGTGAAGATCGTGCACGACGAGCTCGTCGCGACTCTCGGCGGCGAGCGTCGGCAGCTCGCGCTGGGAGGCCGTCCATCGGTCCTCATGCTCGTCGGCCTGCAGGGGTCGGGAAAGACGACCACCGTCGCCAAGCTGGCGGTCCGCCTGCGCAAGGAAGGGAGACGGCCGCTGCTGGTGGCCGCCGACGTGTACCGGCCGGCGGCTGTCGACCAGCTCGTGCAGCTCGGCGATCAGATCGGCATCGAGGTGCATTCGCGCCCGGCCAGGACCCCAGCCCTCGAAGTCGCGCGTTCCGGGCTGGAGGCAGCCCGGAAGGGTGGCAAGGATCTCGTCATCCTCGACACGGCCGGGCGTCTCCACGTCGACGACGCGATGATGGACGAGCTGGTGCGCATCGCCGGCGCGGTGACGCCCTCGGAGACCCTGCTGGTCGTGGACGCCATGACAGGGCAGGAAGCGGTGCGGGTCGCCGAGGCGTTCCACGCCCGGTTGCCGCTCACCGGGCTGGTGCTGACCAAGATGGATGGCGACGCACGAGGCGGCGCCGCGCTCTCCATCCGCAGCGTCACCGGCATCCCCATCGTGTACCTCGGCACCGGCGAGCGGCCCGATGGCCTCGAGGCATTCCATCCCGACCGACTGGCGCAGCGGATCCTGGGCATGGGGGACGTGCTGTCGCTGGTCGAGCGCGTGCAGGAGAGCGTTGACCGCGAGGAGGCCGAGCGGGTCGCCCAACGCATGATGGAGGCGCGCTTCAGCCTCGAGGACTTCCGGGGCCAGCTGCAGCAGATCAAGAAGCTGGGGCCGATTGGCCAGCTGGTCCAGATGATCCCCGGCGCCGGCCAGATGGCCGGGGCCGCGCAGGCGGCCGCCGACAACGGAGAGCTGCGTCGCATCGAGGCGATCATCGACTCCATGACCGTCGAGGAGCGCCAGCATCCGGAGCTCATCAAGGCCAGCCGGCGGCGCCGCATCGCGAGCGGCAGCGGCACCTCGACCGCCGACGTCAATCGGCTACTCAAGCAGTTCGGCGAGATGCAGCGCCTGGTGCGCTCGATCGGTGGCGGGCGCCTGCCGGCGGGCAATGCGTTCCGCGGCCTGCTGGGCGGGCGCTAGGAGCCGATGCACCGAGTCGTCATCGCGGCAACAACGCTGCTCGCGCTCATAGGCGCCGTGCTGGTGGTCGCCTACCTCTTCATCTTCGGCGCGGCGACCGACCGTGCGGCAGCCATCGCCCCCGGCCGATCCCTGGCGTATGCCTCGGTGTACCTGACGCCGTCGACCGGGCAGCAGATGCGCCTCGCGGACCTGCTCACCAAGCTTCCCGGTTTCTCCGACCGCAATGCGCTCGGCACCAAGATCGACGAGCTCGCGCAGCGGTTCCTGGGCGACACGGGCCTCGACTATCGGGCCGATGTGAAGCCATGGCTCGGCGACGAGGTCGCGCTGGCGGTGATCGCAGAGGGCACCGGGTCGGGATCGACGAACGGAACCCTGGTCATCGCGGCGGTTCGTGACGAGCCCGCCGCCCGGGCGGCCGTCGCGCGGATCGTCCAGAAGGCGAACGGCACCACCAGCAGCGAGACGTACAACGGCGTTGCGGTCACGGTCGCCCGCGGCTCGGCGGGCCAGGCGGGGTCGTTCGCCATCCTCGAGGGCATGCTGCTGGCAGGCTCTGACCAGGCGACGCTGCATGCGGCCATCGACGCCGCACAGGGCCGTGCCGCCTCGCTGGCGGATACCGATGCGTTTCGGCGCGCAACGCAGGCGCTCCCCACCGATCGGCTGGCGCTGGCCTATCTCGACATCAGCGGCGCCGCCACCGCGGGGGGCCAATCGGCGCTCGCCTCGGGGTACCACGGGGCCGCGCTGGCGCTGGTCGCCCGCTCGGATGGCCTGCAGGTGATCGGCCGGGCACCGTTCGACGCGGCCTCCGCCGACTCCTCGGCGCGGGCCAACTTCGCCATCGGCGGCGAGCCCGCCGGACTGCCCAGCTGGATGCCTGCCTCGACACATGCGGAGCTGGTCTTCTTTGGCGCCAGGCAGACCTTCGACGCCGTCGTCGCCCAGCTCGGGAGCACGCCCGGCGGTGAGCAAGCGCAGCAGACCCTCACCCAGCTGCGCGCATTGGCGGCCCTGGGGCTCGGCATCGACCTCGATCGCGACCTCCTGCCACTCTTTGATCACCAGGCGGCAGTGGCAGTTCAGGAGCTCGGCAGCACGACCCTGCACGGCCAGGTCCTGGTTCGGCCCAGCGACGGCGCCGCGGGCGTGGACGCGCTGAAGCGCATCACCGAGTCCCTGAGGGGACGCGGCTCGGAGGTCACCGAACAGCAGGTCGCGGGCACGAGCGTGACAACCCTCGCGGTGCCCCAGATCGGCCGCGTGGCCTGGGCGGCGCAGGACGGGGTGATCCTGCTGGGGCTGACAGCAGACGACGTCGCGGCGGCACTCGAGGCGCACGCCTCGGGAGCGACGCTGGGAGCAGCAGCCGGCTATCGGTCCACATTCGAGATCGCCGGCGGTCGCGGAGGCAATGAGATCTACCTCGATGCAGCCGGGGTCCTACCCTGGTTGGAGGGTGTGGTGAACCTGCCGAGTGACGCACGCGATATCCTCACCCATGTCGGCGCCGCGGCCATCGCGGTCGCAGCCCACGAGAACGAGCTCGAAATTCACGCGACGGTGACAGTCCACTAGGCCGCCCGCGCGACCGTGAGGAAGGCAGGAGAAGCTTGGCAGTTCGAATCAGGTTGTCCCGGGTCGGGGCGACGAAACGCCCCGCCTACCGGGTGGTGGCCATCGAGGGCCGCAAGCCGCGCGATGGCCGGTCGCTCGAGATCCTGGGCTACTACGACCCGCTCACCGATCCGGCGACGGTAAAGATCGAGGCGGAGCGCGTCCGCACCTGGATCAGCAACGGCGCCCAGCCGTCGGACACCGTCGTGCGCCTGCTTCGGCAGGTCGGGCTCGATGCGAAGGCCGAGGCAACCGAGGAGGCCGCGAAGCCCAGGCCGCGGCGAACCCCCGCCAAGAGCGCATCGCGGCCGGCTGCCCGGGCCAAGGCGGCCGCCCGCACCGAGCCAAAGCCCGCGGCTGAGGAAGACTCCGCCCCCAAGGCGTCTGCTGAGGAACCCTCGTCCAACGCGTCATCCGAAGCCCCGGCGTCGGAGGCGGGTTCTGACAGCGACGGCAAGGCATCGGCATGAAGGACTTCCTGAACTACGTGGCCCGCTCGCTCGTCGACAACCCGGAGGGCGTGGGGGTGACCGTCGAGGAGCGCGGAGACGAGGTCGAGCTGACACTCTCTGTCGACGAGGCTGACATGGGCCGCGTGATCGGTCGCGACGGGCGCATCGCCAACGCCATCCGCAGCCTGCTCCGCGTGATGGGCACCCGAGAGGGCGTCCACGTCGAGCTGGAGATCGTGCCCAACGACTGAACGCCTGGCCGTTGCCCGCATCCTCGGCCCCAAGGGGCTCTCGGGCGTCGTGCGCATCGAACCCCTCACCGACTGGCGTGATCACCTGGAAGTGGGTGCACGCGTCTACATCGAGGACGAGGCCACGCCACGACGAATCACGACGACCGAATGGGGCGGCCGGGTCCCCGCCATTGGCCTGGAAGGGATCGGGTCCCGCGACGAGGCTGCCAGCCTCGCAGGGCGATACCTTGAAACCGAGCCACAGACCCTCCCCGAGGGAACCTACTACTGGCACCAGCTCCAGGGGCTGACCGTGCAGGATCCTTCGGGCACGCGCCTCGGCCTGCTGCGCGAGGTTTTCCGTGGGGGCGAGGCGGAGGTCTACCGCGTCGAGCTGACCGATGGGGGTGAGATGCTCGTGCCAGGGGTCCGCGACGTCGTGCGCGACATCGATCTCGAGGCGGGCATCATGGTCGTGGACTACAGGTCGGAGGAGGTGCGCTGACCGCAATGCGCATCGATCTCGTCACGCTCTTCGGTCGAGCGGTGGACAACGGGCTGCTCAGCGTGGCGGTCCACGACCTGCGTGAGCATGGCCTCGGACGGCATCGAACCGTCGACGACTACCCGTACGGCGGGGGAGCCGGGATGGTGCTTCGGCCGGAGCCGCTGTTCGCGGCCATCGAGCCGCTGCGCGACGACGGCGCTCACGTCATCCTGCTGGACCCGGCTGGTGAGCGACTGACCGATCCCCTGGCTCGGGAGCTCGCCGGCCTGCCGCGGCTGGCGCTCGTCTGCGGCCGCTACGAGGGGATCGACGAGCGCGCGCGAGGACTCGCCGACCGCGAGGTGAGCATCGGCGACTACGTCCTGACCGGAGGTGAGCTGCCAGCGCTGGTGCTGCTCGACGTCGTTGCGCGCCTGGTCCCGGGCGTGATAGAGGCGGCATCGCACGAGGAGGATTCGTTCGCGGCGGGCCTCCTCGAGTATCCGCAGTACACCAGGCCCGAAGAGTTCCGCGGCATGGGTGTGCCGCAGGTCCTGCTGTCCGGTCATCACGGGGAGGTCGCCCGCTGGCGGCGGCGCGAGGCGCTGCGCCGCACGCTCGAGCGGCGACCGGACCTGCTGCGGGATGCGCCACTCAGCGAGGAGGATCGAGGCTCCCTCGAATTGCTCCACGCCGAACGTCACGAGGGATCGGTCACGAATGAGTGAGGAAGCGCGGATCGAAAGCGTGCTGCCGATCCAGCCTGATTTCACCGTGTCCGTGTCATAGGCGGCGGACGCGTCTCGCCTGGTGCGAAACTGGAGTGCCGCCTCACCGTGATGGCCTGCGGCACGTTGCCCGCGTCACCGAGCCGCTGCTATACTCCGCCGGTCGCGGCCGCCCCGAGCGGTCGCGTTCGCATGTCGCAGCCGACGAATCTCCGGCTGTCGAATCGCCCGGTAAGCCGCGGCGCAGGCCGCGATAATGAGGTTTCCCGATCATGGATGCCATCAAGGAGCTGGAGCGCGAACAGCTGCGGAACGATCTTCCAACGATCGCTCCGGGCGACACCGTTCGTGTCTCGGTGAAGGTGGTCGAGGGAAATCGTGAGCGGATCCAGGTCTTCGAGGGCACCGTGATGCGCATGCGCGGCGGCGGCCTGAACCAGTCGATCACCGTTCGCCGCATCGCGAGCGGCGTCGGCGTGGAGCGAACCTTCCTGATCCACGCGCCTCGCGTCGACAAGATCGAGGTGGTCCGTCATGGCGTGGCGCGACGCAAGCAGCTCACCTTCCTGCGGACGCGCGTCGGCAAGTCCGCGACCCTTCGCGAGCGCCGAACCTCCTGATCCGGTGCCTGCGCGAGCGGTCGCGGCCAGGCCCCACGCCCGCCGGGCGCACCGCGCCAGGCGTCCCCGCGACGCGCACATGCGCCACGAACGAGAGCTCCGTCTCGCGGGGTTCCAGCACATCGCCGGCCTCGACGAGGTCGGTCGTGGTTCCCTGGCCGGTCCGGTCGTGGCGGCCGCGGTCATCCTGCCTGAACGGCATCGGATCAAGGGCATACGTGACTCCAAGGTCCTGACACGGCGTCGCAGGGAGGCGCTGTACGAGCAGATCCTCGACCGCGCCGAGGCCGTTGCCGTCGGGTTGATGGAGGTCGAGGTGATCGACAAAGTCAACATCCTGCAGGCGACCAAGCTGGCGATGGGCGAAGCCATAGGCCGTCTCATCAGCGCCCCGGACCACCTCGTGATCGACGCCCTGAGCCTTCCGTACGTCGATCTTCCCCAGCGTCCCATCATCGATGGCGACGCGATCAGCGCCTCTATCGCCGCCGCCAGCATCGTGGCCAAGGTGACTCGCGACCGGATCTGCGCCGAGTTCGACGAGCGCTATCCGGCCTACGGGTTCGCGGTGAACAAGGGTTACGGAACCCGGCGGCATTACGACGCCCTCATGAGCGAGGGGCCCTGCGCCTGGCATCGGCGCTCGTTCGCGCCGATCAAGATGCTGCTCGCCGGCACCCAGCTTCCGCTCGACCTCGTCTTCGACGACCTTCCGCTTCTCGACGAGGAGGAAATCGAGCCCGCCGACGACGAGTCGGTGGAAGTCGACCCCGACGCGAGCTGGCGGGCGTTGCTGGTCGGCTGAACGGGCTCGCCGCGAAGCCGCGACATGACCGATCCTCGTCACGACCTCGGACACCGCGCCGAATCGATCGTCGCGGAGTGGCTCAGAGCAATGGGGTGGCGGATCCTCGCTCGCCGCTGGAAGGTGTCAGAAGGTGAGCTAGACCTGGTCGCCGTCGACCCGCTCGGGACGCTGGTTGGGCTGGAGGTGCGCGGCCGCCGCAGCGCAAGGACGGGGAGCGCCCTGGAGAGCATTGACCGCCGGCACGTTGCCCGTCTGCGCGCCGCGCTCGTGCGCTACGCCATCAGCGAGCCCGTAGGGCACCAGGCGCTTCGCCTCGACCTCGTCGCGCTGGACCGAAGCGCGACGGGATGGCGGATGGTGCGGCACGCCGGCATCGACGGCTGGTAGGCCCCCCGCGCTAAGGCTGGAGCATCTCCTCGAGGAGAAGGATGGAGGCGATGTATGGGCGGCTGACCGGGAAGATCCCGTGGCGGTCGACCGCCCGCTGACCCTGGTAGTACGCCGCTAGCGCTCGCCGGCGATCACCGCGGTAGCGCAGCAGGTAGTGCTTCAGCAGGGCGACGCCGGCACGCACATTGGATCGAGCGCCGTGAATGTTGACGCGCGCATGGAGCATCGTGTCGGCGATCCAGGCTGCGGTGTCAGGCAGGAGCTGCATGACTCCCACGGCCCCGGCATAGCTCACCACTCCCTGCCGCCAGCCCGATTCC
>VBKA01000257.1 GCA_005879815.1 Chloroflexota bacterium | reverse complement strand
TTGCCGTCCCAGTGGTAGTTCGGCTGGTTGAGGGGCTGGTTCGACCCGCCTGAGGCGATCGGTGCGCCGCCGCCGAAGACGTCATGCAGGGTCCGATCGAGGCGGCTGAGCACGATTCCCGCCCACGCATGCATCACCACCGTCAGGACGATGAGCAGCACCACGGCGGCGATCTCCCAAGGGCGCCGATGGAGGTACGACGGTCTTGTCGGCGGTCCTCCAATCGGCGCCAGGGCCGCTGCGCCCGGGCCGGACGCCGAGCTGAGCGTGCTGGTCCGCACCGGCGCTGCATCGGCGGTCGAGACCGCGGGGCCGATCGGCCTGGCCAGGCCCACGTGCGCGATCGCGAAGAGGCGCCACATCAGGAGCGCAAGATCCAGCGCCAGCAGCGTCGTCAGGAACTGCGAATTGAAGAGCGCGCTGTGGACGCGATCGCCGATGAACAGGTAGGCGCCCAACCCACCCGCAGCAATCACGAGGATGGGTGTGGCCAGGACTGCGGCAATCGTGGGCTGGCCCGAATAGAGCTGGCCGAGCCCGGGAAACAGAAACGAGAGCACGGCGCCAAGAGCTGGGAACCGTGCGCGGGATTGCTCCTGCATCGACTCCTGCCGGGGGACGGGGCGGGCCGGAGTATACCGCCGGCTCATGTGGTGCGCACGAGCGCCGCCTGGGGGGTGGGGTTTGGTTAGTACCTTTGCGCTACTGCCGCCCAGGACCCTAGACTTAGCCGGCTGCCGGGCGCTGGTGCCATCGGCCGCACCTGCTTGCGGAGTGCCCGACCGGAACCTGTGCCACCCAATCTCATCTTCCTCATCGTCACCGCGATCGTCGGCGGCCTGCTCGTGCTTGGCGCGTCGCTGGCGGCCGTTCGCGAGCGTTCTGCGGCGCGCTTCTCGCTCGACGCTGGGGCGGCCGACGGGCAGGGAAAGTACGAGCCGGACGCAGAGATCGCCGAGGCACATGCGGGGGCGTCGGCGAGCGCATCGATCGGCGTAGTCCGCGTGCTGTGGTGGATCACCATCGCCGCCGTGCTCGTGGGCGTCGGCCTTTCCGATGCGTATCGTGCCAACCAGACGATCATCTTCGGGCTCGGCGGGCTTGCGGTGGTCGTCGTGGTGGTCCTGCACGAGCTGATGCCTCGCACCTGGCGCAACGACCTGACCACGGCGGCCGAGGTGGCCATCGCGGTGGCGCTCTCCACCGGACTGCTGCTGCTGACCGGGTACGGCAGCTCACCGTACGTCTTCGCGCTCGATCTTCTCGCGGTGGCGGTCGCCCTCGGACGCGGCGGCTGGGCGGCCGTGGCGGTCGCGCTACTGGCCAGCGGCGTGTACCTGGGGGTCATCGCGGTCGATCCTTCGACGGACCGATTCGCGGGTACCAGCCTCCTGCGCATCGTGCTGAACGTGGGGGCTATCTGGCTGCTCGCGTTCCTGGCGGGTGTCTTCTCGGCACACGAGCGCAGGGTGCGTTCGATGCTCAGCGACCTGTCGCGCATCGACCCGCTGACCGGGCTCTTCAACCGCGGCCAGCTGTATCCCACGCTCGAGCAGGAGGTGCGCCGCACCCGACGCAGCGAGCGTGGCTTCTCGGTGCTCATGGTCGATGTGGACGGTCTCAAGGCGGTGAACGACGGCCTCGGGCACCAGCGCGGCGACGAGGTGCTCCGCGCCCTCGGACGCAGCATTCGCGGATCGATTCGCACCGTGGACTCCGCATACCGCTACGGCGGCGATGAGTTCCTCGTGCTGTTGCCGGAGACGGACTACGCGGGTGCATTCGTGGTCGCGGAGAAGATCCGCGGCGAGGCCGAGGAGATGGGCTTCCGCCTCGAGGCTGAGGGAGCCTCCACGAGCGTCAGCATCGGCCTCGTCTCGCACCCTGAAGACGGCGGCACCGCCGATGAGCTGGTGCGTGCCGCGGATCGGGCGATGTACAACGCCAAATCCCTCGGGAAGAACCAGATCAGCGGCTATCCCCGGCCGCCGCGCCTGGCAGGCCCCGTCGCCGCGCCATTGCCCGACGAGGAGCCGGAGTCCGGTCCGTCCGGCGCGACCGTGTCGGTCCCCATTGGTGAGCCGATGCCAGCGCCGTCAGCGGCGGCAGCGTCTGCCGCCGAGGCACCCGGCGCCGATGAAGGTTTCGCGGAGGCCGCAACCGTTGCGGAGCCTGCCCCTGAGCCGGTGGCCGCGGCCGCAGAGGAGCCCGCCCCTGAGCCGGTGGCCGCGGCCGCAGAGGCGACTGAGCAACCGCAGGCCG
>VBKA01000006.1 GCA_005879815.1 Chloroflexota bacterium | reverse complement strand
GTGCTCCTTGAAGATCTCCGGGTACTCCTTGAGCGCCTGGTCGGTGCCAAGGAAGATGACGCCCTGCTTTTCCAGGTCGGCGCGGATGTTGTGGTAGACGACCTCAGAGTCGTACTGGCCGCCCACGCCGGCGAGGTACTTCTTCTCCGCCTCGGGGATGCCCAGCTTGTCGTAGGTGCGCCGGATGTAGTCGGGCACGTCATCCCAGGACTGGACCGCCTTGTCGGTGGGCGCGATGTAGTAGTAGATGTCCTGGAAGTCAATGGGTGCCAGGTTGGCGCCCCAGGTCGGCATTGGCCGCGCCTCGAAGTGGCGGTACGCCTTGAGCCGCAGCTTGGTCATCCACTCCGGCTCACCCTTGAAGCGGCTGATCTCTTCGACGACCTCCGCCGAGAGCCCCTTTCTGGCGATGTTTAGGGACTTGGCATCGGCGTCGTGCCACCCGTACTTGTAGTTGTCCGGCAGCTGGCTGAGAGCTGGGTTTGGAAGGGCCATCGTTCCTCGGTTCGCGTGTTTCGCGTTGGGGCGCTGAATCCCGACTGATTTAGTCGGTGATCATCGAGGGCATGATCGCCCATCCCCCCTCCGCCGTCAATTCGCGCCCCGCTACGCTTCCCCCTTGCCCTCCGCGGCTTTGGAGTCGCCCGCCGACCCCGTTCTCGACGGTCAGATCGTTGCGAGGCGGGAGAGCGCGGGGAGTGTCGGCCGGGAATCGACGAAGGCTCGCGCCTGCTCGACCGGCACCCACCCGTTGACGGTGGCCAGCTGCGCGACACGACTCCCGCGAACGTACGCAACTCCGAAGACATCCGATGCTGGATCACCAAGGACCCGCTCCTCGTCGAAGTCGGGCGCCCAGCCGACGACGTCGACCAGCTGACCGGCGAACTCCGTGTAGACCCAGGGCGCCCGTGGTGGACCCGAGTCCAGGCCGAGCATTCCCAGGGCAGCAGCCTCACCGCCCTCCCGCGCGGCGTGCCAGTGCTCGACCCGGATCCGATCGCCGTCTGCCAAGGGATGCGGGACGCGCGCGACGTCGCCGGCCGCGAAGATCCCCGGGGCTGCCGATCTCGCTTGGTCGACGAGGATGCCATCGGCGACCTCGAGACCTGCCGCGGTTGCCAGCGCGTCGCGCGGCCGTACTCCGATCCCCGCGACGATCCCGGCGGCCGGCACCCTCTCGTCCCCGACCCATGCCGATTCCACGTCGAGACGGGTGGCCGTCGCGCCGAAACGGACCTCAATTCCCAGGCGCGCAAGGTGCTGCGAAGCCCACGACGAGATCGTCTCTCCGAGCGCCCGGCCCCAGAGCCAGTCAGACCGCTCGAGAACGGTCACGGACGAGCCGATGGTCGCCAGTGAGGCCACCTCCACCCCAATGAAGCCGCCGCCCAGGACCACCGTGGGTGCCCCCGGCCCGTCCCCCACCGCCGCCTGGCGGATCTCGACCGCGTCCGCCACGCTCCGCAAGGTGTGGGCGTGTTCTGCGCCGACGACGTCGGGAAGCCGCGGCTCCGCTCCGGTCGCGATCAGGCATGGGTCGAAGGAGATCGCACGCGCATCCTCGAGGCGCGCAAGCCGGGCCCCGACGTCGAGCTCGGCGACCGTCGCATCGGTCCAAACCTCAACGTCGTGGCGTCCATACCAGCCATCGGGCTCAGCGGCGATCAGGGCGGTGTCCACCTCGCCTCGCAGCAGCTCCTTGGATAGCGGCGGGCGGTTGTACGGCAGAGCGGTCTCTTCGGCAATGAGGAGGATCGATCCCTGAAACCCGCGACGGCGCAGGGTTCGGGCGCAGCGAGCCGAGGCCACGCCGCCGCCGATCAACAGGATGTCGGCGTGAAGCCGTGGAGGCATGCAGCGCCTTATGCCCGCGCGCCCGTGGAAAGGTCGGCTGCCTGGAGATCTCTCATCAGCACCGCCGGCGAGAGCTGTTCCGAGAGGAGCCGCTGAAACCCGACCGTTTGCCCCTGCATCTCGAGCCAGGGGCGAATCAGGCGCACTCCCTCCGTATAGGTGAAGATGTAGGTCTTGTTGACAGGGTCGCGCAGCACGCGCATCGAGTGATCGAGGCGATCCGGCGCAGTGGCACCCACCTCGGTGAGGTATTCGCGTATCTCTCGCTCAGCGCGCCCATCGCGGTGAAGCAGGATCGCCGCATTCGCGGTGGCGGCCTGGAGCTCGTTGAGGGATCGGCGCACGACCACCGCAGCGGCCCAATCGGCTCTTACGCCCGCCGTCTCGCCGATCCGCCGGAGTTCGTCCGCCAGCTCGCCATCGGTCATCACTACCTCGCGGCCCAAGTCGGCCAGCCCCTCCGAGAGCACCGCTTCGGGCGTATTCATGGTCCTCATGGTCGCCTCACCGAGGCCCGACCCGATCAGTGTCTGCTCCTTGACGACGTGTTCGGCGTGGTGGCCCGGATACGCCTCATGCGCAGCCAGGAATGCGATCAAGGTCACTTCCGTCGGCAGATCGACGTTGATCTTGATCTGGGTCCGTCCCTGGCCCAGGAAGCCTGCCCAGGCCCCCCATGGCTCATCGTGAGCGGCCTGCCAGTCGATCGTCTCCGCTCGCGGCAGCTGAAGGTCGCGGCGGCTCGCGGTCCGGAACCTGGCTGCCGACGCTTCGACGGCAGCCAGGACCAGCTGCGGATCAACCCGAAGTTGCGCACGCAGCCGTGCGAGGCGCTCATGGAGCGAGCCAAGGCCAGGGAGCGCCGAGTCGATCCGCTCACGGGCCGCGGCGAGGTGGCTTTCGGGCGTGGGTTGGATCGGAATGCCGAACAGGTCGTCGACCAGGTCGAGGTACGCGATCTCCTCGCCGCCAGCGCGTCTCGCAAGCGCGCTCATCGCGCGCAGCTGACCCAGGAACCACAGGCGCCGACGCTCGGCGGCCGGGCCATCGCCATCAAGGTTCTCCGCGAGCTCCCGCAGTGCGAGGGCTTCGTCGTGCAGCTCTGCGGAGAAGGGCTCAGGCTCACTCCGGGCAATCTCGGCCAGCTCGGGCGGCCCGACGTAGCTGTCCACGAATCTGGGCGAGATGCGATCCAGCCGCAGGCCGAGCAGCAGGTAGCGTTGCGCTAGCTCATCCACGTGGGAATGCTACGGCCCATAGCCCGGCGTTGGCACATGCTGCGCCGGGCCCTGCGGACTCGCGAGGCCGTGGACCCGTGCACAGCCGCGGGCTAGAATTCCCAGGCTTCCAGGCGGGAGTAACTCAGTCGGTAGAGTGCTTGCTTCCCAAGCAAGATGTCGCGGGTTCGAATCCCGTCTCCCGCTCCACACGCACCCCGAAATGTTCCTGAGGCGTTGGCCCTGGACCTCAGGCGGTCGGAATCGGCGAGAGCTTCCGGCGTGAGACCCCGCGTGCAGACGCTCCAGACGTCGATCTTCGAGCGGCGGCTGACAGGCCTGCAGCTTCCCAGGTCTGGGCGTTGATCGCCTGGTCCACCTCGCGGAGGCCGCGGCGCAGGTCACGAACCTGGCCGGCCTGCCAGCGATTGGCGAACTCCGCAAAGCGGTTCTGATACTCGACGCCAACCGCGGTGATCTGCGGGCTGCTCGAGCGTGGGTGGCGGAAGATCTCGACGAAGACTGAGAACCGCTCGTCACGAGCCGGATCCGTCCATCCGAGGGACGACTGCGTGGAGGGGATGTTGCGGAGCCCGCTGGCCAGCTTGGAGAGAGCCGCGTCATCGGTGGTCAGGTAGCGGACCAGCTGCCAACCCTCGTCGGGATGCGGGGCGTTGGCGGGCATGCCGACGATGGTGCCGTTGATGAACCCGGAGCCGTAGAGCTCGGGATGACCATCGTCGACAGGAAGCGGCGCCGTCCCGAAATCAACCGCTGACCCGCTGCCGGCGATGAAGGCCAGCCGCCACTCGCCGTCCAGGCACATCGCCAGGCGTTCGGTCTGGAACGCGTTGGTGACGGTGAACTCACCGTCGATCTCGTCCTGGAACCGCAGCAGGTCCTCGTACCCATACCAGTCGACGAGCTCTTTCTGCCAGCGCAGCATTTTCGACCAGGCAGGGTCGGCCGCCAGGCTCGAGCGCCCGGCCGCATCGGTCCAGGTCGCCGCGAACAGGTGCACGACATTCGCCACGGAGTTCTCGTAGAAGCCGAAGACCGGATTGAAGCCAACCACCGCCAGCGAGCCATCAGGGTTGCGGCGAGTGAGCCGCTTGGCGTATTCGGTCAGCTCGGACATCGTGCGGGGCGGTCCGGAGAGCCCCGCCTGGGCAAAGAGTGCACGGTTCCAGTACAGGCCGTAGGCGTCGGCCAGCATCGGCAGCGCCCACCGCCGTCCCTCGTACCGCGTGTAGGGACGGGTCGCCTCGGCAAAGATGGTGTCGTCGATCTCGTCACGGTCCAGGTATGGCCCCAGGTCGAGCAGCGCCCCCTTGGAGGCGTAGAAGCCGAAGTTGTCGGACTCGAAGGAGCTGATGACCGTCGGCGGCTGACCCTCGCGCATGGCCGCCAGGATCTTGTCGTCGTAGACCCCACCCACCAGATCGACCCGGATGCCTGGGTGCCTCGTCTCGAAATCGGTGACCACCGAACGCACGACCTCGAGCTCCGGGCCCGTGTACCCGACCCAGAGGCTGATCGTGGCGTTGCCAAGCAGGTGAGCCGATGCGTCGCGGCCGTCGAGCGGCCTGGCGAAGAAGTAGCCCTGCGCCTGCTCGCAGCCCGCCGAGCGAAGGCGACGCGCCTGTCCCTCGGTCTCGACCCCCTCGGCCACCGTCTTCAGCTTCAGGCCGTGAGCCAGCCGCACGATGGCTCGCACCAGCGCCGCCTCTTCGCGGCCGTTGGCGATCCCCTCGACGAAGCTGCGGTCGATCTTGACCACGTCGATTGGGAAGCTGCGCAGATAGCTGAGCGATGAATATCCCGTTCCGAAGTCGTCGATCGCCAGGCGCACGCCCAGACCCTTGAGCTGCCGCAGCCGACGCAGGATGTGCGCGTCATCGCTGGCCATGACGCTCTCGGTCATCTCCAGCGTGAGGAGCTCCGGCGGCAGCTCGCTCTCCTCGAGGGCCAGGCTGACGGCGGCGACCAGGCCCGAATCCTGGAGCTGGATGGCCGACAGGTTGACGCTGATGCCGACGGGCCGATCAGGACGCGCCTCTTGCCACGCCCGACCCTGGCGGCAGGCCTCTTTCAGGACCAGCTCCCCCAGGGGCACGATCAGGCCGCTGTGCTCCGCGAGCGGGATGAACTCGGCGGGAGCCAGCAAGCCGCGCTCGGGGTGCGCCCAGCGGACCAGCGCCTCCATTCCGACCACCGACCGCGTGGCGAGGTCGACGGTCGGCTGGTAGTGGAGGACGAACTCGCCGCGCTCGACGGCGCCCCGCAGGTCCGCACCCAGCCGGAGGCGCTCCGTGGTCGCCTGGTGCATCGCTGGCTCGAACACCCGATAGCTGGCCTTGCCGGCGGCCTTGGTTTCATACATGGCGATATCGGCAGCGCGCAGCATGTCAGTGGCAGTCGTCAGTTCCGCCGAGCTGAGGGCGATGCCGATGCTGGCGCCGACGAGCAGCGACCGATCGCCCAGGTCGAAGGGCGCCTCGAGCTCGGCCAGCACTCGTTCCGCGACGCCGACCGCCTGTTCGTCGTCGATGTCCTCCAGGAGCAGCGCGAACTCGTCGCCGCCGAGGCGCGCGGCGGTGTCGCCAGGCCTGACGGTCCCCGCCAGGCGACCGGCGACCTGGCGGATGAGGTTGTCTCCCTCAGCATGGCCGAGCGAGTCGTTCACCGTCTTGAAGTCATCGAGGTCGAGGAAGAGCACCGCCACGCCCTTCGCGTGCCGGCGACGTCGGCCGAGGGCGTGCTCGAGCCGATCGATGAACAACTCCCGGTTCGGAAGGCTCGTCAGCGGGTCGTGAAACGCCTGGCGGGTCAGCTCCTCTTCGAGCTCCTTCCACTTGCTGATGTCGTGCATGGTCAGCACGACGCCTCCCATGCTTGGGTTGTCGCCAAGACTGGCGGCAAGGTCGACGGGCAGGAGGCGCCCATCTCGGTGCCGGACCTGGCACTCGAGGTGGATCCGTCCGCCCGGCTTCAGGTCGGCCAAAAGGTCGGAGAGGTTTCCGGCATCCGGCCCGGAGACGAGGTTCTCGACAGCGCGGCCGAGCAGCTCGCCGGCGCCGTAGCCGAGGAGCGACTCGAGGGACGGGCTCTGGTAGCTGACGGCGCCGTCGTCGACGATCAGGATCATGTCGGAAGCGTTCTGCAGGAGCGCCTCCTGCCGTTCGTGGAGGGCATGCTCGCGGTCGAGCGAGCGCCGGGCGACGCGATCCGCGAAGTACCACGCGATCATCGGCAGCGAGACGACCAGGACGACCATCCGGCCGACGAGCTCCGCCGGGCCGGCGCCGGAGAACGACGTCGCGGCGAGGTCGATGGCCAGCACCGCCGAGCCCACGATCAGCGAAGCCACGGCCCAGCCTGGACGTCGGACGCGATCGGGCACGCTCATGTGCCGGCGTCGGGGAGGTGCACCACGTCAGGCTATGGAACCCCGGTTCCCCCAGCGATAGGACGTTCGTCCCCCGGCGCGCGCACGCACGAGCGGACGGATCCGGCCTATCGGCTCATCGCGCAGCGGGCGATCGCGTTGCTCGAGGACACCCCGTGCCGCACGGCTTCGGCCGCCGTGCGCGGGCGGCGACGCGTAGCGCATGATGCCAAGCGTGGATGAGGTGCTGGTCATCGGCCGCGACGAGGTCCGTCGGCTGCTGCCGATGGAACGCTGCATTGATGTGATGGCCGACGTGCTCGCGGATCTGGCGCGCGGCTCGGCGGTAAACCCGCTGCGCACCGCCATCGGGGTCTCGGACGGCCAGGGCTTCCTGGTCATGATGCCCGGCGGCCTCGGCACATCAAGCGGGAGCGCGGCATCCGGCGGGAGCGCGGCATCCGGCGCGTTCGGCGCAAAGGTGCTCTCCGTCTTTCCCGGGAACCGTGCGGCGGGGCTCGAGTCACACCAGGGTCTGGTGGTGCTCTTCGAGTCCGAGCATGGGCGCCCGACGACGATCCTGGACGCGTCCGAGATCACGGCGGTCCGCACGGCGGCGGTGAGCGGCTTTGCCACGCGAGCGCTGGCCGTCCCAGGGGCCACCGACCTCGCGATCATCGGCAGCGGAACCCAGGCCCGGACGCACCTCGAGGCGATGCGGGCTGTGCGCGGCATCACTCACGTGCGGGCCTGGAGCCCCACCCGGCACCGGCTCGCTGCGTTCGCTGAGGAGGCGCGGGCGCAGACCGGCCTCCGGGTCGAAGTGGCCGCCTCCGCGAGGGAGGCTGTCGATGGTGCGCAGATCGTCTGCACGGTCTCGTCAGCCACCGAGCCGGTCCTCGAAGGTGCGTGGCTGTCCGCCGGCACCCACGTGAACGCGGTGGGCTCCAGCGTTCCGACCGCGCGCGAGGTTGACGGCGAGGCCGTGCGTCGCGCCCGGGTCTTCGTCGACCGCCGCGAGTCTGCGATGCACGAGTCTGGGGACCTGCTCGCGGCGATCCGTGAAGGCATGATCGACGAGTCGCATCTCGGCGCGGAGCTGGGCGAGGTGCTCATCGGCGCCGCCGAGGGTCGACGTGCACCGGATGAGGTGACCCTGTTCGAATCGCTGGGCCTGGCGGTTGAGGACCTGGCGGCCGCAGCGTTCGTGGCCGCGGCAGCCCGAGAGCAGGACGCTGGCACCGCCGTGACCCTCTAGCCGAGGAGACGGATGGCCGAGGCGCCACGGGTCCAGCCAGCAGCGGTCAGCCCCATCCCGCTCGACGCGATCCGCGCTGCCCGGGGACGCGTCGCCGGCACCGCCCGACGAACGCCCCTCCTGGACCTCCAGGCGGAGCGCGACGTCCAGGTCTTCGGCAAGCTCGAGAACCTGCAGGCGATCGGCTCGTTCAAGCTGCGAGGCGCCGGGAACGCCATGGCGCTCGCCAAGCCCTCCGCCCTGGCGGGTGGCGTCTACACCGCCTCGGCGGGAAACATGGCGCAGGGCGTCGCCTGGAATGCGCAGCGGCGAGGCATAGTGTGCACAGTCATCGTCCCCGACCACGCCCCCGCCGCGAAGCTCCAGGCCGTCGAACGCTTCGGTGCCAGGATCGTGAAGATGCCGTTCGACCGCTGGTGGCAGGTGATCGTCGACCACGGGCACCCTGATTTCGACGGCCTATTCATCCACCCCTTCGCGGATCCCGCGGTGATAGCGGGCAACGGCACCATCGGCCTGGAGATCGTGGAGGACGCGACGCAGCTCGAGGCGGTGATCGTCCCCTGGGGAGGGGGCGGCCTGTCGACCGGCATCGCTTCGGCGGTCAAGGCGCTGAACCCAAGCGTCCGCGTGTTCGCCGCCGAAGCCGAGACGGCGGCGCCGTTCGCGGCGTCACTGGCGGCCGGCCGCCCAGTCACCATCGACTACACCCCCAGCTGGGTCGACGGCATCGGCGGTGGCTCAGTCCTGGAGGAGATCTGGCCGCTGGCCTCATCGCTGCTCGACGGCTCGATCACCGTCTCGCTGGACGAGGTGGCAGACGCGGTTCGGCTGCTGGCGTCGCGTGGCGTCGTCGCGGAGGGAGCGGGTGCGGCATCGGTCGCTGCCGCGCTCACCGGCCGAGCTGGCCGAGCCAGCGTCGTTGCGGTCGTGTCGGGCGGGAACATCGACGCGCACGTGCTCGGCATGATCCTGGCGGGGAGATCTCCCTGAAGCGCGCCGCGACCCGTGAAAGGCCGGGGTGGCGTCCGAATTGCTACGATGTCCGGCAGCCCATGACTCGCCCCAAGGCCTCGCCCGGCCGGGGAGATCCGAACTGGAGGACGACCACCAACACATGAGTGTGCTCGCCGACTCGGCCGCATCGAAGACGCCGGTGGGACCGAGGGGAGTCCGCCTCCCGCAGGCTCGATCGGTCCGATACAACCCGAGCGCGGCGGAGCTGCAGGAGCTCACCAGCCGGATGCGGCAGGCCCGGCGCACGAGCTTCGGAAACTACAACGTCCAGACCCGCGTGACGAGTCGTTCGACGGCCTCCACCTACCTCGTCACTGACGACCCGAGCATCACCACCGGCCAGGCAATGTCCAGCGGGGAGGGGCAACGGGTCGCCCAGCTGCAGGCCGACTACATCGCCGGTCGCGACATGCTGGTGATCGACGGCTACATCGGCAACGAGCCAGACCAGCGGGCCCGCGTCCGCCTCTACGTCGAGGAGTCCAACGCGAACATCGCCGGCATGCAGCGGCAGCTCTATTTCCCACCGGATGCGCCCGCGCACGACTGGGACCCCGAGCTGGTGATGATCTACACCCCGAACCTGCCGATGCCCGACTACCCCCAGGACCGCCTGATCGCCGTCGACCTCGAGGCGGGCATTACCCGCGTCATGAACTCCGATTACTTCGGCGAGTCCAAGAAGGGCGGGCTGCGCATGTGGAACGCCATGGTTTACGCCCGCGGCGGGCTGGCCATGCATGCCGGCTGCAAGGTGATCCCTACCGACCGCGGCGAGCAGGTGCTGTTGATCATCGGCCTATCGGGAACGGGAAAGACGACCACCACCTTCACCAGGCAGAACAACAGCCAGCCGGTGCAGGACGACTTCATCGGTCTCTTCGAAGGGGGCAAGGTGGTTGGGACCGAGAACGGCTGCTTCGCCAAGACATTTGGCCTCGATCCGCGCCACGAGCCGGCCATCCACGGCGCGGTCACCAAGCCGGACGCCTATCTCGAGAACGTCTCGCAGAAGGAAGACGGCGGGCCGGCGGACTTCTTCGACACCACCTACACCAAGAACGGGCGCGCCACATTCCCGATGGCCTCACTCGGCATCTGGCGCGATCCCCGTGAGATCGGAACGGTCACGCAGCTCCTGATCCTCAATCGCAACGACAACATCATCCCGGCCGTCGCCCGGCTCAGCAGAGAACAGGCGGCGGCCTTTTTCATGCTCGGCGAGACGCAGGGAACATCGGCGGGAGGCAAAGCGGAGGAGGGCAAGGCCCTGCGGGTCCCCGGCACGAATCCCTTCTACCCGTACCGCGACGAGCAGCAGGCCAACCGCCTGCATCAGCTCATGGAGACGTGCCAGTTCGAGGTGTTCCTGCTCAACACCGGGCGAGTCGGCGGAACCGATGATGCCGGCTCCAGGAAGATCGAGATCGAGCACTCAGGCGCGGCGGTCAAGGCGCTGGCGGAAGGCACCATCCGCTGGGAGACCGATCCGGACTTCGGCTACGAGGTGGCTGTCTCGGTGCCCGGCATCGATGACCCCGAAATCCTGCAGCCGCGACGCCTCTACGAGCGGACCGGGCGATCCGACGAGTACGCGGCCATCGTCGGCCGTCTGAAGCGCGAGCGCGTCGAGTTCCTGGAGCGCTACCCCGGACTCCTGCCCGAGATCGTCGCAGCCGTCAGCTAGTGCTCGTGGCCCTCTTGCTCGAGGGTGGCATCCACCGATAGGCGGAC
>VBKA01000005.1 GCA_005879815.1 Chloroflexota bacterium | reverse complement strand
GGCGAGTACCGGGCGTGACGCAGCGGAGCGAGCCGGCCGCGCAGCTAGGCCCGATCGACCACGTCGCGGTCGTCGTGCGCTCGCTCGAGGAGTCGATGCCTCGCTATCGCGAGTTCTTCGGCCTGGAGCCGATCGAACAGCCCATCGAGCTGCCGAGCCAGGCCGTCCGCGTCGTCTTCCTGGCGACCGGACCGGAGCCATCGGCACGCATCGAGCTCATCGAGCCGACCGATCGGGTGAGCGGGGTTGCTCGCTTCCTCGCCGGCCGAGGGGAAGGATTGCACCACGTCTGCCTACGATCGGCCGATCTCCCCCGGGATCTCACCGCCCTGGCTGCGGCCGAAGCGGAGCTCATCGATGCCGAACCGCGTCCCGGCGCCGACGGCCTGGTCGCATTCATCCATCCGCGCACCCTGAACGGGGTGCTCTGGGAGCTGATCAGCGCACAGGAGACCCAACCATGACGAACGAGGCCACGCCGCCCGCGATCCCCGAACGACCGCTCTTGCGCGGTGAGCGCGTCTGGCTGCGCCCGCTCGAGGAGCGCGACATGCCGGCATACGTCGCCGGCATGAACGACACCGAGGTCGGCGGGATGGCCGGATACAAGTGGCCGTTGAGCGTTGCCCAGGCGACGTCCTGGCTCGAGCGCACGCTCGAGGAGTCGAAGTCCGGACGCGGCTTCTTCTTCGCCGTCTGCGAGCTCGGGGACGATCAATTCATCGGCACCGTCTGGCTCAAGGAAGTCAACCTGGTCGACGGCAACGCGGAGCTCGCCATCTTCATGGACCGCGATCACATCGGCTCCGGCTACGGGAGTGATGCGCAGCGGGCCATTCTCGGGTTCGCGTTCCTGAACCTTGGGCTCCAGCGCGTCTGGCTTACCGCCTATGCCGCCAACGAGCGGGCGATCCGCTCCTACGAGCGACTCGGATTCCGGCACGAGGGCCGGCTCCGGAAGTCGTGGCGCGGTCCGCGGGGCCTGGAGGACACCGTCCTGATGGGGATCCTGTGGGACGAGTGGCTTCAGCCCGGGGAGGCGGTACCACCCAGGAGGAAGCGCTCGCGCGCCAGCTGACCACTCCGGCCCGCCGCTACCATCCCGTCATGTCCGAGGAACGTCGCCTGGTGACAGTCGTATTCGCGGACGTGGTTGGGTCGACGATGCTCGGGGAATCCCTTGATCCGGAGGATCTGCGGAGGCTCCTGTCGCGCTTCTATGAGACCGCCCGCAGCGTGATCGAGGGGCACGCAGGCACGCTCGAGAAGTTCATCGGGGACGCGGCGATGGCGATCTTCGGCCTGCCGCAGGCGCACGACGATGATGCGCGCAGGGCGGTTGCCGCCGCCCTGGAGCTGCGCGACCGGGTGCGCGAGGATTCGGCACTTGGCGATCGGCTGCCCATCCGGATCGGGATCAACACCGGCGAGGTCGTCGCCAGTCGCGAGCGCGGACGCGGGGACTTCATCGTCACCGGCGATGCCGTCAACATCGCCGCACGGCTGCAGCAGGCGGCCGACCCATGGCAGATCCTGGTGAGCGCGCGCACCGCGAGCGCGACCGCCGCGGCGTACGACCTCGGCCCTCCCCAGGATCTCGAGCTGAAAGGCAAGTCGCAAGCAGTCGTCGGCCGCGCGGTGGTGGGCCATTCCACGGCGACGCCGGCGCGCACGCCCTTGGTCGGCCGCGACGCGGACCTCGCACAGCTCGACCTGGTCGCCCGGCGCGCGTTCGGCGAGCGCCGCCCGTACCTGGTCAGCCTGATCGCCCCCGCAGGCACGGGAAAGAGCCGCCTCGTGGAGGAGTTCCTCAGCCGCATCCGCTCCTCCGAGCCGACCGTCCAGGTGGCGGTGGCCCAATGCCTTCCGTATGGCCAGCGCCTGACCTACTGGCCCATGCGCGCGCTGCTGCTGGGCCTGCTGGACCTGCCCGACGAGCGCGTTCCGCCAGACGAGATCCTGGTTCGCACCGGCGAATGGCTGGAGCAGTCGGGCGCGGAGAGCCCCGCCGAAACGGCCCAGATCCTGGCCGCCACCATCGGGGCATCGGACACGGACGTCCTCGACCGTCCCGCGCTCTTCGCCGCGTGGCGATCCGCACTCGAGCTGGCAGCCGTACGCAGGCCTCTGGTGCTGCTGGTCGAGGACCTCCATTGGTCCAGCGACAGCCTGCTTGACCTGATCGAGTTCATCCTGCAGCCGCGCGCGGAGGCACCGATGTTGATGCTGGCGCTGACCCGCCCGGAGCTACTCGAGCGCCGGCCCACCTGGGGAGGCGGTCGCCGGAACCATGTCTCGCTGGCGCTTGAACCGCTCGACAAGGGATCGATCGAGCGGCTGGTCGAGAACATCCTGGATGGACCCGCACCTGAACTGATGCCCGTCGTGGTGCAGCGGTCGGAGGGGAACCCGTTCTACGCCGGCGAGATCGTCCGAACGCTCCTCGAGCGTGGGGTTGATCTCCACGATCCGGAGGCGCTGGCAGCAGCCGCTGCCGGCCTGCCGGACACCGTCCAGGCCACCGTCCTCGCTCGGCTCGATGCGCTCGACCCGGTCGGACGGCGCACCCTCCAGCTCGGCTCGGTCTTTGGGCGAGGCTTTGCGCCGGCGGGGATCGCCGCGCTCCAGGCGAGCCTCGCAGCCGAGATCCCCGATGCGATCGAGCGGCTGATCGAGCGCGAGCTCCTGCGGCCCGGCGCGCGCGATGAGCTGACCTTCCGACACATCCTGATTCGCGATGTTGCGTACGGCACGCTACCGCGGGCCGAGCGCGCTCTCCATCACGCGGCGGCGGGGCGCTGGCTCGAATCGGTGGCGGTGGGGCGCGAGGACGAGCTGGCCGAGCTTGTCGCCTTCCACTACCGCGAGGCCGTGGTGCTCGGCGAAGCGATGGGCACTCCGGATCCCGATGCGCGGCTGCGCGCCAGTAACTGGCTGCGCAGGGCCGCTGAGGTCGCTGCGGGGGCACGGGGGATGTCGGAGGCGATGGCCCACTTGCGAGCCGCGCTGGAGCTCGCGCCGATTTCCGACCAGCCCGAGATCCACCGCCGGATGGGCGAACTCTACGGGTCCGGTGATCGGTCGGTGCAGGCCTACGCACGTGCGTGGCGCGTGGGTGAGGAGCTGGGGCGGCCGCCGGACCTCCTGCTCGACAACCTCGCGCACCAATTGATGGTGACCACACGCTGGTTCGCGTCCGTCGCCGATCAGCCGTCCGAGGCGGAGATCAATGAGCTCATCACCAAGGGGCGCGGGTGGCTGGGAGAATCGGGTCCGCAAGCGCGGGCCACGTTCCTGATTGCGACCAGCAACATTCCGTTCTGGCTCCGCAACGCCGCGATCCGTCCACTCACCCCCAACGACCTGGAAGAGGCCATCAAGGCCGCCGCTGAGGGTCTGCGCATCGCCGAAGAGATCCGAGATCCGATCCTGATCAGCGCGGCGCTCGACGCCATGACCTCGCACACCCAAACCACAGAGCCCGCCGCGGCTCTCCAGCTCTCGATGCGCCGCGTGGCTATGGGCTCTCAGCTGTCAAGTGACGAGCGGCTCGATGCGCTGAACATGGTGGCCTGGACGTCGGCGCTGATCGGAGACCTTCCGCAGGTCCTCGAGTCCTCGGCGGCGGCCATGGCGCTCATCCAGCCCGGGCAGAACGCCGGCTTCTCTGTTGGCCACGCGTCGTGGCACGCGTATGCGCAGGCGCTGATTGGGAGTTGGGAGCCCCTGGTCGCAACCGTCGACTGGCTTCGGGCGCGATGGTTCGAGGCCGAGCGGCCCGCGGCGAGCTATGGATTGCAGGGGCCCCTCAGCGCAATCGACTGGGCGCGAAATCGTGGCGAGGAGGAGATGCTGGAGCGCTGGGGTGAGGTTGCGAGGGAGATCATCGGTCCGTTCGCCAGCCATCATCCCGTGGCGGCGTTGGCCGGGATCCTGGAGCTCGACCTGGATCGGGTGGCGGACATCATTGCCCGCCATGCGCGCTACCCGGATCGCATCCACTACGTCGAGCACGCGCTGGCAATCTGTGCCGATCGGGCATACCCCGTCTCCCTCACCCCGATCGAGGAGGTGCTCGAGTCCGCCCAATCCGGCCTCCGCGTGGTCGAGGCCCAGGCTCGCCGGCTGCGCGGCGTGATGCGCGCCGACCCGCGTGACCTCCGAGAAAGCCTGAGGCTCTTCGAGGAGTTCGGCGCGAACCGGTATTCCGCCAGGGTGCGCAGCGAGCTCGGACATCTGACCGACGACCCCGACCTGGCGAGCCGCGGCGATCGAGAGCTGGAGGAGCTCGGCGAGCTGGACCGCTGGACGCGCATGCGAGGCCGCGCGGGCTGACGCCACCCGGCGGTGGAGGTTATCCGCCGACGCCGGCGGCCCGGAGCAGCTGCGGGATGTGCGACGGCGAGTCGGCGACGGCGACCCCCGCGGCGTCGAGGGCGGCACGCTTCGACTCTGCCGTTCCAGCCCCGCCGGAGATGATCGCGCCGGCGTGGCCCATTCGTCGGCCGGCTGGAGCGGTGCGCCCGGCGATGAAGGCCGCCATCGGCTTGCGCACCTCACGCTTCACGAAGGCGGCGGCGCGCTCCTCCTCCTCGCCACCGATCTCGCCGATCATCACCATGGCCTCGGTCTCGGGATCCTCGTTGAACATGTCGAGCACGTCGATGAATCCGGTGCCCACGATCGGATCGCCACCGATGCCCACGCACGTCGACTGGCCGATGCCGGCGTCCGTCATGGCCTGCACCACCTCGTAGGTCAACGTTCCCGAGCGGCTGACGAGGCCCACCGACCCGGGGCGATGTATGTCATTGGGGATGATCCCGACCTTGGCTCGCTCGGCGACGCTGGTCAGACCCGGACAGTTCGGACCGAGCAGCCGGATGCCCTGCTGCCGAAGCACGTGGTAGACGCGCAGCATGTCGAGCGCCGGGATGTTCTCGGTGATGCACACGATCAACGCCACGGCCGCGTCGGCGGCCTCCAGGATCGCATCGGGCGCTGCGGCCGCCGGGACGAAGATGCAGCTGGCGTTCGCGCCCACCTCGCGCACCGCCTC
Organism: Chloroflexota bacterium; assembly: GCA_005879815.1. GTDB lineage: Bacteria > Chloroflexota > Limnocylindria > QHBO01 > QHBO01 > CF-82. The sequence continues at coordinate 9,369 of VBKA01000005.1, read as the reverse complement.
GGCCATGGTGTCGAAGACCGGCACGCTCCCGTTGAGAGCTGTCTGGCCGCCCTTGCCGGGGGTGACGCCGGCGACGATCTGGGTGCCAAAGGCCTGCATGGCATGCGAATGAAACTCGCCCTCCCGTCCGGTGATGCCCTGCACGACGAGGCGCGTCGCGCCGCTGACCAGGATGCTCACGCGTCCGCCCGTGCAGCGGCCACCGCCTTGGCGGCCGCCTCGTCGAGCGAGTCGGCCGTGATCAGGTTCGCTTCCGCGAGGATCGGCGCTGCCTCCGCAGCGTTGGTTCCCACGATGCGCACCACCATCGGTACATGGCGCGCGAGGGTGGTGCGGGCCTCGACGATCCCGCGCGCGACCTCGTCGCCGCGAGTGATGCCCCCAAAGATGTTGATGAGGATGGCCTTGACGTTGGGGTCGTCCAGGATGATGCGGAACGCGGCGGCCACCTTGTCCGCCTTGGCCCCGCCGCCGATGTCCAGGAAGTTCGCCGGCTCGCCGCCGGCCAGCTTGACGAGGTCCATGGTCGTCATCGCGAGGCCGGCGCCGTTGACCATGCAACCGATGCTGCCGTCCAGCTTGATGAAGTTGATGCCCGCCTGACGAGCGGCGGTCTCCGAGCGCTCCTCCTCGTTGAGGTCGCGCATCAGCTCGAGGTCGGGGTGCCGAGCGAGCGCGGAGTCGTCGAGGACGATCTTGGCGTCGAGCGCCGTCAACCGTCCGTCCTCGGTGATCGCCAGGGGATTGATCTCGGCCAGGTCGGCATCGGTGCCCACGAAGGCGTCGTAGAGGCCGCGCAGCACCTGCCGGAACTCTCTGCGGAGGTCGGGCGAGATCCCCAGGAAGAAGGCGACCCTGCGAATGTTGTGCTCCTGCAGGCCGATCAATGGATGAAGCGGCATGCGCAGGATGGCCTCCGGATGGGTGCTCGCCGTCTTCTCGATCTCGACGCCGCCTTCCGCGCTGGTGATGACGGTGATCGCCTTCGCCGCCCGGTCGAGGATGAGCGCCAGGTAGAACTCGCTGGCGATATTCGCCGCGGGCGCTACGAGGACGGTGCGCACGGTGATGCCCTTGATCGACATTCCCAGGATCGCCTCGGCGTGCCGAGCGGCCTCTTCGGGCGTCTCTGCTAGCTTCACGCCGCCCGCCTTGCCTCGACCACCAACCAGCACCTGGGCTTTGACGACGACTGGCCTGGCGATGGTTCGGGCGATGGCCTCCGCTTCCTCCGGGGTCGTCGCAGTCGTGCCGGCCTGAAGGGGCACGCCGTACTGGGCGAGGATCTCCTTGGACCGATACTCCTGGAGCTTCATGCGGCGACCGTCCTCGTACGAGACCGCCCGGGGGAGCCCGATTCTAACGGAGCGCCCGGCCGCGGACGGTGGCTAGACTCGGCCTGGTGGAGTCCCGCGACTTCATGAACCTGACTTCGGACCGCTTAGACTTACGCACCGCACCCCCGGCGCTGTGACCGGCGGAACGAGAGGGCCCAGAAGCATGAGCTACGCGGTGACGCTCATCCCCGGCGACGGGATCGGTCCAGAGCTCGCCACCGCCACCCGCAGCGTCCTCGAGGCGACCGGCATTGCGTTCGAGTGGGACGTGCAGCAGGCCGGCGAGGCGACCATCGCCAGCGAAGGAACGCCGCTGCCGGAGCGCGTCATCGAGTCCATCCGGCGCAACGGGGTGGCCATCAAGGGACCGATTACGACGCCGGTCGGCTCGGGCTTCCGGAGCGTGAACGTCGGTCTGCGACAGGCCCTCGAGCTCTACGCCAACGTGCGTCCGGCGCGGAGCATGCAGGGCGTCGAGACCCGCTACCAAAACGTGGACCTGATCATCGTCCGCGAGAACACCGAGGACCTGTACGCCGGGATCGAGCACAGGGTCGGCCCCGACGCGGCGGAAAGCATCAAGATCATCACCCGCGCCGCGAGCCAGCGGATTGCGCGCTACGCCTTCGAATACGCAGTCCGCAACGGGCGCCGCAAGGTCACCGCGGTGCACAAGGCGAACATCATGAAGCTCTCCGACGGCCTTTTCCTGGAGAGCTGCCAGCAGGTCGCGGCGGAGTACGAGGGGCGCGTCGCGTTCGAGGACAGGATCGTCGACAACATGTGCATGCAGCTCGTCCAGAAGCCCGAGCTCTACGACGTGCTGGTCCTGCCCAACCTGTACGGCGACATCGTCAGCGACCTCGCGGCCGGGCTGGTGGGCGGCCTGGGCGTGGCTCCCGGCGCCAACATCGGGGAGAAGGCGGCGGTCTTCGAGCCGGTGCACGGATCGGCCCCCAAGTACGCCGGCCAGGACAAGGCCAACCCGACGGCGCTGATCCTGAGCGCGGCCCTGATGCTTCGCCACCTTGGCGAGACCGATGCCGCCGCCGCGGTCGAGCGCGCGGTGCGCGAGGTGATCGCAGGGGGCGAGACGATCACCGCCGACCTTGGCGGGCGAGCGGGGACGCGTGAGTTCGCGGACGCCGTCGCCACGCGCGTCCGCGCATCGGTCTAGGCTGCAAAGAATGACCAGCCTCGACAGGCTGCTGAGCCTGCAGGATCGCCTCGTTCGCTATCGGATCAGCTGGGCGCAGCTGGCATGGTTCGGTCACCGCGCGTCGGGGATAGGCGTGGTGCTGTACCTGTTCGTGCACATCGTGGAGACCTCGATGGTCACCCTGGGGCCGAACGTCTACAACACGACGCTCGGCCTCTTCCACAACCTGCCGGTGCGGCTGGGCGAGATCCTGCTGATGGCCGCGTTGGTCTACCACTCGCTCAACGGCCTGCGGGTGATTGCCATGGACTTCTGGCCGCGCCTGACGATCTACTACCGCGGCCTCACCTACGCGGTCGTCACCTCGACGGTGGTGAGCATGATCCCGCTGGCGCTGATCATGATCACGCCCTATGCGCCGTGGGGCCACACATGACCCGCCTGCGGACGATCTACCTCTCGGGGAAGAACCCCTCGCGCGCCGCGCGCGTTCGACCCGAGAACCCCGGCTTCGAGCGCTTCATGTGGTACTTCATGCGCATCTCCGGACTGGCCCTCGTGATCCTCGCCCTGGGCCACATGCTGATCATGCACGTGCTCGTGCAGCTCACCGGCCAGCCGGTCGACTTCGGCTTCGTGACCAGCCGATGGGGCAATCCCTTCTGGCGTGTCTACGACTTCCTGCTGCTGGTGCTGGCGCTCATCCACGGGGTCAATGGGACGCGGATCGTCATCGGCGACTTCGTGGGCCGCGGAGGCCTGCGCGCGCTCTTGCTCGTGTCGCTCGGCGCCGTCACCGTGCTGTGGCTGATCCTGGGCATGATCGTGATCATCGGCTTCAATCCGGCGACGTCGCCGGCCGTCGGACCATTCACCTAGACCGATGCTGCCGGCCCTGCGCGTCTCGCCGCCCCCAGGCCTCAACGTCCACCTGCTGGACGCCGTAGTAGTGGGTGCCGGTGGAGCTGGCCTGTACGCCGCGCTCGAGCTGAAGAAGGAGCTGGGGCCCAAGGCGAAGGTGGGCGTCATCAGCAAGCTCTACCCGAGCCGATCACACACCGGGGCGGCTCAGGGCGGCGTGTGCGCGGCGCTCGGCAACACCGAGGAAGACCATTGGGAGTGGCACTGGTTCGACACGGTCAAGGGGGGTGATTACCTCGTCGACCAGGACGCCGCCGAGGTGATGTGCCGCGACGCGGTGGAGACGATCATCAACCTCGAGCACCTCGGCATGCCGTTCAACCGCACCCCGGAAGGGCTCATCGACCAACGCCGCTTCGGCGGCCACACCCGGAACTACGGCGAAGGCCCCGTGCGGCGCAGCTGCTTCGCCGCCGACCGGACAGGGCACGCCATCCTCCATACCCTCTACCAGCAGTGCATCCGCCACGAGGTCACCTTCTTCGACGAGTTCCAGGTCCTCGACCTGCTGATGCCGGGCGGCGCGCAGGGCCCGGTCACAGGCGTCCTGGCGCTGGAGCTGGCGACCACCGAGGTTCACACCTTCCGGGCACCCGGCGTGCTCTTCGCGACCGGGGGCTTCGGCAAGATGTTCAAGGTCACCAGCAACGCGCACACCCTGACCGGAGACGGGGTGGCGATCCCGTACCGCTCGAGGACATGGAGTTCTTCCAGTTCCACCCGACCGGCATGTACCGACTCGGGTTCCTGCTGTCGGAGGCGATGCGGGGCGAGGGCGGATTCCTGGTCAACGATCGCGGCGAGCGTTTCATGGAGCGCTATGCCCCGACCATGAAGGACCTCGCCAGCCGCGACGTCGTGAGCCGCTCGATCTACCTCGAGATCGCCGAAGGACGGGGGATCGATGGCAAGGACTACGTCTACCTTGACGTCCGGCATCTCGGCGATGAGGTCCTCAACAAGAAACTGCCCGACATGAGCGGCTTCATCCGCACCTACTTCGGGCTCGATCCGCTGCACGACCTCGTGCCGATTCAGCCGACCGCGCACTACGCGATGGGCGGCATCCCGACCGACGTCGACGGGCGTGTGCTGGGAGCGCTGAGCAGGAGGCGACAGGCGGTGGTGCCCGGCTTCTACGCGGCCGGCGAGTGCGCCTGCGTCAGCGTGCATGGAGCCAATCGGCTCGGCACCAACTCGTTGCTCGACCTCCTGGTGTTCGGCCGCCGCGCCGGGATGGCGATGGCGCAGGACATCCGCCAGGCATCCGCGCCGGAGCCTGATCCTCAAGCAGAGACGGCGGTCGGTGGACACGTCACGAGGCTGCTCAACAGTGCTCGCGGCGAGCGCCCGGCGGTGATTCGCGAGGAGCTGCAGGAGGTGATGTTCACCAAATGCGGTGTCTTTCGCACGGAGCAGCTGCTGGCGGAGGCGCGTGACGAGGTCGCCCGGTTGAAGGAGCGCGCCGCGAATCTCCATGTCGAGGACAAGGGTTGCCGCTACAACACCGATCTCGGCGAAGCGCTCGAGCTCGGCTACCTGCTGGACTGTGCGGAAGCTACGGTAGCCTCCGCCCTCGCTCGCAGGGAGAGTCGAGGCGCGCACGCGCGCGAGGACCACCCCCAGCGCAACGACAAGCGATGGCTGCGGCACAGCCTGGCGTTCATGGGCGAGGACGGCGAGCCGCCGCGCCTCGACTACAAGCCGGTGACGATCACCAAGTTCGAGCCCAAGGCGAGGGTCTACTGAGACCGATGGAGGTTCAGCTCCGCATCCGCCGCTACAACCCCGAGCTCGACGACGAGCCGCACTGGGAGGTGTATGCCCTCGAAGCCGAGCCATCCGACCGCGTCCTCGACCTGCTGCACCAGGTCAAGTGGTATCGCGATGGAACCCTGACGTTCCGGCGCTCCTGTGCTCACGGGGTGTGCGGCTCGGATGCGATGCTCATCAACGGCCGCAACCGGCTCGCCTGTGAGTACCTCGTCAAGGACGCCGGCAGGAAGATCAGCGTCGAGCCGCTGCGGGGCGTCCCGGTCGTCAAGGACCTGCTCGTGGACATGGAGGACTTCTGGGCGAAGTATCGGGCCGCCATGCCGTACCTGGTCAACGATGAGATCCCGGAGGACGGCAAGGAACGCCGGCAGTCACCAGCGGACCGTGAGCTGTACGAGGACACCTCGCGCTGCATCCTGTGCGCGGCGTGCACCACGGCCTGCCCGGTCTTCTGGACCAATCCCGACTACGTGGGTCCGGCCGCAATCGTCAACGCTCATCGGTTCATCTTCGACAGCCGCGACACTGCCCACGAGGAGCGCCTGGAGCTGATGGCCGACGCGGACGGAGTGTGGCGCTGCAGGACGGTCTTCAACTGCGTCGAGGCCTGCCCGCGCGGGATCAACGTGACGCGCGCGATCCTCGAGGTGACCCAGGAGATCAAGCAGGCCGGGCGTGCCTGAGGCCGCGACGGCCAGCAGCCGGCCGCATCGGCGCCTGCTGATCTACACCGATGGCGCCGCCCGCGGCAACCCCGGCCCCGCCGGGCTAGGCGCCATCCTGCGCGACGCCGAGACGGGGGACACGCTCGCAGAGCTGGCGACCTACCTCGGCGTGCGCACCAACAACGTCGCCGAGTGGAGCGCCGTGGAAGCCGCTCTGGACGAGGCGCTGCGCCTGGGCGCCACGCACGTCGATCTGCGCATGGATTCGGAGCTGGTCGCCCGCCAGATCGCGGGGATCTACAAGGTGAAGCACCCCGACCTCAAGCCGATCCACTCGCGAGTCATGGCGCAGCTGGCCAGGCTGGAGGGCTACACGGTCGGCCACGTGCCGCGCGCCTTGAACGCCGAAGCGGATCGGCTCTCGAACGTGGCCATCGATCAGCCGAAGGGCGCTGCCCGCCGCGCTGACTCGACCTGAGGACAGATCGATGAACGGGTGGCTGCGGACGGTCGCCGGGCTGCTGGTCGGCGGGGTTGTCGGCATCTTGGCCAGGGTCGTGGTGCGCATGGTCTACGACAGTGCCGCCAATACCGACCGCTTCGACATCGCGCTCTTCGTCATCGGCACGCTGGTCGTCACAGTCGCCTTCCTGGTTGCTGCCGCGGTGTCCACGCCGGCCGCCATCGGTGCTGCCCTGGCATCGACAGGGAGCCTCGTGCCTTCGTGGATGGGCCTGCGGCTGATCGACGCCCAGCCCGCGGCGGACGGTGGGCTTGGCTACATGGCCGATGAGCTGCGCTGGGCGCTCAGCACGGGCTACGCCGACATCGGGGCAGTCGTCCTGAGCGGGGCCTTCGTGGCGATCGCCATCGAGCGGGCCCGGCGTGGCCGGGCCACGGGATCTCGGCTCTGATGCAGCTAGCGAAGCGACACCTCCCGAACAGGCGTTCGCATCGGTACAATGGCCGTCCCTGGAGGCGGCCGGACGGCCGCGGGCGCGATCGTCGAAAGGCGGCGTCCGAGGAAAGTCCGAGCTCCATAGAGCAGGCTCGCGGGTAACGCCCGTCCGCCGTGAGGCGAGGACCAGCGCCACAGTGACGATGCCCGCGCAAGCGGGAGTGAAACGAGGCAAGCTCGAGCCGGAGCAAGACCGAATAGGAGGGCGAAAGGCGACGTTCGCGTCGCAGCAGGTGGCTCGCTCAGCCCTCGGGTAGGTCGCACAGAGGGATGGCCGTCACCGGACGGCGGCGACGCCGCACCGGGACAGAACTCGGCTTACAGGCCGCTCTCCAGGGATTTTCGGGTTAGGGCTATCTCGGCGACCAAGTCACCCTTCATCAGCGCGCCAGACCGTGCGAGCGGTGCAGGCGTTGCAGATGGGGCGCGCCTCGTCCATCGATCCGAGTGGCAGGGGGTGCTCGACCCCGCCAAGCAGGCATGTCACCTGGACCAGAGAGCGCTGCGGTCCGGGCAGGATGGCCACGTGGCGCACGCGACAGCGGCGGATTCGACCCCCGCGAGGGATCGACGCCCGCACGCTGGAATCGATTGGTTCAACGGCCATCTGCGCCTCCCGGCCAGCCGCCGATCGTCGACCGGCGACACTTCGCCATGCGTAGCCTAGGGACCCAAGAACCGGTACCTCAATGGTGCCTTGGTACCCCCGCCACCATCCGACCTCGGGATCGTCGTGGCCACCGGCGGAACGCTAGACTCAGCGCGCGCCGCTCGGCCGCTGCCTGGTCCAGGGCGCGCCAGAGGCAAGGGACGCTCTATTGTTCGGACGGCGCAAACGCGAGGACGTCGCGCGAGCTGAAGAGACTCGCGAAGCCGAGCGACGCGCGCTTTTCGAACAGCTCGCCAAGCGCCCGGAGCACGTTTGCCCCTTCCTGGGCCTGGCGAGCGACCGCGCCGGCTACCAACCCGAGCCCAACGCCGAGCACCGCTGCTACGCCTTTGGCGATCCCGCGCCCCTCTCCGACGAGCAGCAGCGGCACGTCTGCCTGGAGCGGGGATACTCGAACTGCCCCAGGTACCTGCGCGGCGTGCTGGTGATTCCGACCGAGGAGCTCGAGGCCCTGCGAAGGCCGCAGCCGCACGTCGCGCTGCCGCCACCTCCGCCGCCCAAGCTTCGCCCTGCGGCAGAGCGCCCGGCTCGACGACCGTGGATGGTCGTCCTCCCGCTCCTGCTGGTGCTCGTCGCCGCGGTGGGGGCGGGTGGCTGGTATCTGCTCGGGCGGAACCCGGGCGTCGGCGTCCTCCCGAGCGTGAGTCCAACTGCGACCGCCAGTGGGACCGTTGGCCCAAGCGGCAGCGCGACCGGGCTCGCGACTCCGACGCCGCTGCCGACCCCGAACCCCAGCGACACCTTTGTTGCCTACCAGGTCGGCGTAGGGCCCGAAACGTATCAGCTCTACAAGGTCGACGACGCGGGGAACCTCGCCGAGGCGCGGTCGATCACCTTTGCCCGCTTCTCCCACGCCCGGGTGCAGCCCGTGACAGCCGCGAACGGTCTTCGCCATTGGCGCACGCTCGATGGCGGCCTAGCCGGCTGGTCCTACCTCGCCGGGCAATCCGGCGCTTTCGAGATTCGGAAGTTGTACCGCTCCCCCAATGGCCAGGAGCACGCGATCGTGCTTCCGCCCGACCAGGTGTAGGCCCCTCTCGCTCCCCTCAGCCTGTCACCGACCGGCTGATTCGCCCCTCGCGGCTCCCCGGACAAATCTGCGCGCGAAATCCCTTGACGGGGCGGTCACGGCCTGTAGAATGGCGGCCAGTGGGTCCAAATGGGGCGAAATGGGGAGCAGTGGTAGAGACCCGACATGGCCCAGGCATCGTTTCTCACCGGCGAGTTCCGCCACGCGCTCGACGATCGCGGTCGCATCGCGATCCCGGCGCGCTTCCGTTCGCGCCTGGGGCAAGGCGCGACCCTCGCCCGCTGGCTGGATCGCTGCCTGGGCGTCTTCCCGTCCGAGGAGTGGAGCTCGCTGGCCGAGAAGATCCGAGGCCTGCCGCGCACCAACCCAAACGCTCGCGAGTTCGTCCGCTTCATGTCGTCGGGGGCCATCGACATCGAGCTCGATCGGCAGGGTCGGCTGTTGGTGCCCTCCTACCTGCGCGAGTACGCGGGCCTATCGGAGGGCGAGGTCGTCATCGTGGGTGCGCTGGATCACCTCGAGATCTGGGCGCCATCGGCCTGGCAGCCGTACCGGGCCAAGATCGAGGACGCGCCAGAGGAGCTGGCGGCACACCTGCAGGACCTCGGGATCTAGGCGGCGCACCGTCATGACGCGAGCGGCGCCGCTCCATTCGATGCGTCTCCGGGCCGATCGGCCCGTCATCCGACCAGAGAGGTGCGGTCCATGGGAGAAGGGCACCTGCCGGTCCTCGTCGAGGAGGTTCTCGCCCTCCTCGCGCTCAGGGCTGGCAGCTCCGTGGCTGACTGCACGGTCGGAGGCGGTGGGCACGCCGACCGGATTCTGGAGGCCACGTCTCCGGATGGCCGTCTGC
>VBKA01000266.1 GCA_005879815.1 Chloroflexota bacterium | reverse complement strand
CTCCGCGAGCTCGCGCACGACCGCGCGCAGCTCGTCGTGCTCAGGGGTCGGCAGGTAGGTCACGCGGGGTCCTCGTGCGGGCTCGCGCCGGACCCCCAAAGGATACTCAATCCGCCCGATCCCGGACCCTCAGTCGATTGGGCCCTGGACCTCGACCTGCCCCTCGTTGATCCGCGCTCGATACGCGATCTCGCGCGTCTGCGACGGGCCGTGGCGCACCGCGCCGTCGGAGAGGCGGAACACCGACCCATGCCACGGACAGGTGATGGTGTCTCCATTGAGGGTTCCCTCGGCGAGCGGTCCACCGGCGTGAGAGCAGGTCGCCTTCAGCGCGTACACCAGATCGCCGCGACGAACCAGCACCAGGTTGGTGGGCCCGATGGCGGCCTTGGTCGGCGTCCCCTCGGGCAGCTCGGCAGCGGGAAGGATCGGGGTGAACTCCTTCGCGCGGCGTCCGCCGCTGAAGGCGTTGTGGTTGACCATCACCCCGTACTTGTAGACGAGGTGGCCGCCGATGAAGGCCCCGCTGGCCAGCAGCAGGAAGGCAATCAGGCTGATCCAGCGCGAGGGTCCGACGCCACCCCCGAGGCGCACGAAGAAGGCGACCGTGTAGCCGATGGTGGCCACGATGTTGATGAGCCCGTGGAGCGTCGCCATGTTCCGCGCGTCGCCGGGATCGACGTCCTTGTGGTCGGTGAGGCCGGCCACCACAGCTCCCCAGGCCGACAGGGCGCCGAAGCCAAGCACCACCAGCGACGCGGTCTCGAAGCCGGACCCGTCCGCGCCAAACAGCACCCGCATCGGTCAAGAGCCCGTGTGTGGAGTGGCCGAGGAAGGACCCGTTCATCAGGTCCTGGAAGAGTCGTCCCGGGAAGCCGAGTGACCGATAGATGCCGTTCGTTAGCTTGGCCAGCCAGGCTCCGAACCCAGCGAATGGTCGCGCCCAATGCTCAAGCAGTCCCATCCTGCCTCCTCATCGGTGCTGGTAGCGCATCAGCCCGCTAGCTCCTGTGCGAACTCGCGGAAGGTGGCCACGTGGCGGTCGATCTCCTCATTGGTGTGCTGGACCGATACGGTCCACTGGTCGTCGGGACCCGGTGGCAGCAGGATGCCCCGGTTGGCGAGGTAGAAGAAGGCGGCTGACCACAGCTCTCCGTCGAGACCGATGAAGTCGCGGTAGTTGGTCACTCGCGCCGGGGTGAACATCACGCAGCCCTTGGGTCCGACATTGATGGCGTACCCCGGGAGCCCGAACTCGTCGATCGCCGCCTGGCAGCCCGCCGTCAGCCGCTCCGCCATGGCGTTGAGCTGCGGATAGGCGTCGCGAGTCAGGATCCTGGTCAGCGTAACCACCCCGGCGGCCATCGAGAGCGGATTGCCGTTGAAGGTCCCCAGGTGCGCGACGCGAGTGGCACCTCCGGGAATCGTGGAATGCTCCACGCCTACGCCAGGGGCCTCGCGGTCGGGGATGCGCTCGATAACGCTCATGACCTCGCCACGGCCGGCGAACGCCCCGATCGGCACGCCGCCGCCGATGCTCTTGGCGAGGCACGCGATGTCGGGCTGAACGCCGAAATACTCGGTGGCTCCCCCGTAGGCCAGCACCACGCCGGTCTTCACCTCGTCGAAGATGAGCACCGCCCCGTGCGCGGTGGCGAGCTCTCGGACGCGCTCCAGAAAGCCGGGCTTGGGCGGCACGACCCCGATGTTGAACTGCACCGGCTCGACGATGATCCCAGCGATCTCTCCGCGGTGATCGTCGAGAATCCCCCCGAGGATCTCCGGCTCGTTGAACGGAGCGACGATCGTCTCCGCCAGGCGGCTGGCGGGCATGCCGGCGGTGGCCGGGACTGAGTCCGGAGCGTCGGGACGTCCCATCGACTCGCGCGGAGGCTGGATGCTGATCAGGACGTCGTCGTGGTGCCCGTGGTAGCCGCCCTCGAACTTGAGGATCTTCTCGCGCCCGGTGAAGCCACGCGCCACCCGGATGGCGTCCATGGTCGCCTCGGTGCCCGAGTTGCTGAACCGCACGAGGTCAGCCCCGAAGCGGCGCTTGAGTTCCTCCGCCAGCAGGATGCTGTCCTCGACGGGAAACGTGTAGCACGTGCCGTTCGCCACGCGACGCTGCAGGGCCTCCGCCAGGAGCGGATGCGAATGGCCCGCGGCCAGCACCCCGAACGCCATGTCGAAGTGCATCCCAGATGCGCGAGCCGCGCGCGTCGGTCATGAAGAGTGGGTACGGGTCGTAGGCCTGGAACGAGCTGGCCACGCCGAGGGGCAGCGCGCGGCGAGCGCGGGCGTGGAGCTCGGCAGAGCGCGGCGTTCGAGACCGATACGAGGCCTCCTCGCGCTCCTGGATCCGCTTCAGCCGGTCGCGGTCGACGCTGCGCTGCTCCGCTACGGTCACCATCCGCTTACCTGGTCCCCCATCGATAGCTCTCCTTCACGAAGCGGAGCTCGACCATCGTCTCGGTCGACCGAATCCCGTCGATGCGCGCGATTTGCTCGGTGAGCACCCGCAGCAAGTGATCGTTGTCCTCGCAGACGACCTCGCAGATCAGGTCGTAGCGTCCCGCCGTGACGACCACGTAGGTGACCTCGTCGAGGTCAGCGAGCCGGTCGGCGATCTCCTCCATCCGCCCCGCCTCGATCTTGAGACCGATGATGGCCGGCTGCTGGAACCCCATCGCGAGCGGATCGGTGACCCCCACCACCTGGACGATGCCGCGGGCGATCAGCCGCTCGGCGCGTTGACGAACCGTCGCCTCCGGGACATGCAGCTCGCGGCCGATCTGCGCGTACGGCCGGCGGCCATCGAGCTGCAGGGCCTTGATGATCGCCTTGTCCAGGTTGTCGAGTGCTGGTCGGCGCGGCGTGGAGACGGCACGGATCGCCATGCGGGAATCGTAGCCGAGCACGCGTCGACGGGTCAATTTTCCGTGGACTGCAGGTATTGAAGGCACGGATTCCGCGAGAACATGCGGATTCGGTGGGGAGGCGCTCACTGGACGACTCGCGGCTCGATCGCCCAAGCCCCGGTAGCATCCGCCAGCAACTCCGCGACGTCCCGAACGGGCACCTCGGCGCGACCAAGGTCGGTGGTCCCGTCGCGCAGCATGATCAGGCAGAACGGGCAGGCGGTGGCGATGGCGTCCGGTGCCAGTGCGAGGGCCTGCTCGGCGCGACGGTGGTTGATGCGCTGACCCTCGCGCTCCTCCATCCACATCCGCGCGCCGCCCGCGCCGCAGCACATGCCCCGCCGATGATGCAGATCCATCTCGAGTAGCTCAGAGCCCGGAATCGCATCGACCACCCGACGCCCGGGCTCGTAGATGTCGTTGTAGCGCCCGAGGTAGCACGCGTCGTGGTAGGCCACCTCCGCCGCACCCGACCGATTCGCCTTGAGCCGCCCATCCGCCACCAGGCGGTCGAGCAGCTGGGTGTGATGGACAACCTCGATGCCCCCCAGGCCGAACTGCGGGTACTCGTTGAGGATCGTGTTGAAGCAGTGCGGGCAGCTGGCCACGATTGTTTGAATGCCGTGTGCTTCGTGCGCGGCCGATAGCGTGGCGACGTTCTCCTGGGCCAGCATCTGGAAGAGGTACTCGTTGCCCGCGCGCCGGGCCGGATCCCCACTGCACGTCTCGCGGGGCCCGAGCACCGCGAACGGCACGTCCGCCTGCGTGAGCAGCTGCGCCATCGCGCGCACGACCTTGCGGTTGCGTTCGTCGAACGCCCCGGCGCAGCCGACCCAGTACAGCACGCCGCCGGCCTGGTGGTCGCCATCGGTCCGGCCTGGAGCTCCATCGCCATCCAGCACCGCCACGCCGAGACCCTTGGCCCAGTCGAGCCGGGCGCTCCTCGGCTGGCCCCACGGATTGCCCGCGGTCTCCATGTTGCGGAAAGCGACGTTCAGCTCCTTGGGGAAGCGGCTCTCCTCGAGCACCAGGTTGCGACGAATCTCGACGATGGAGTCCACGTGCTCGATGAGCACCGGGCATCCCTCGACGCACCATCCGCAGGTGGTGCATTGCCAGACCGCCTCCTCGGGGATGGCGTTGTCGACGAGGGGCAGGCTCAGCGCCTCCTCCGCCCGGTCATGCGCCAACCGAAGCGAGACATCGGACGCCTCCACCCCACTCTGGATCCCGCCGCGGGCTGCCCGCTGCGCGGAGGCAGCGGCCGACAGCGCAGTTTCCGCCGCCACGATCTGATCGCGAAGGCCCTCCATGAAGTGCTTGGGCGAGAGGGTCTTGCCCGTCATGGAAGCGGGGCAGAACTCCATGCACCGACCACACTCGGTGCACGACAACGGATCGAGCAGGTGGCGCCAGGTCAGGTCCTTCAGCGACTTGGCACCAAAGATCACTTCCTGGCCTGCCGGCGCCTCGGCCTCGAGGTCCATGAGCCGCAACGCGCCGAGCGGCGCGAGGTTCCGGAAGTAGACGTTAGGCTCGCTTGTGAAGATGTGCAGGTGCTTGCTGTACGGCAGGTAGGTCAGGAAGACGAGCACGACCAGGATGTGCGCCCAGGCGAAGATGCCGAAGCCGATGGTGGCGGTTCTGACACCGAGCGGCTCGAGCAGGAGCGAGAGTGGGCCGGCCAGGACCGCGAACGGCCGCGAACCGAGCGACGGGTGAGCGGCGAAGCGGAAGGCATCGCCAAACAGCTCGGTTACGACCACGATGCCGATCAACGCCAGGATCACGAACGCGTCGCGTGACA
>VBKA01000265.1 GCA_005879815.1 Chloroflexota bacterium | reverse complement strand
CTGCGCTGGGAGAAGGAGCTGCTGGGGCTGTACCTGACGGAGCATCCGCTGGGGGAGATCGCCGACCAGCTGCCGGAGTACGTGACCGCCTACACCGGCGACCTCGCGGAGGAGCAGGATCAGGCCAAGGTGACCCTGGGCGGGATCCTGCAGGGGGTGCGCCGGGTGATCACCCGGGCGGGCTCGACGATGCTGGTCGCGAACCTTGAGGACCTGCAGGGGACAGTGGAGGTGGTGGTTTTCCCCAAGGTGTTCCAGGAGACCGCCAACGCCTGGTCGGACGATGCAGTCGTGCTGGTCAGTGGCCGCGTCGACCATCGCGACGACGAGGCCAAGCTGCTGTGCGAGGTCGTGCATGCCTGGGACGACGCGGTCGGCATGGGACCCGTGGCGTTCTCCGCGGAGCGCGATCGGCTGCTGCGGGGACGTGGTCGCGGACCTTTCGGGACGAGCCGGCCCGGAGGGAATGGCTACCCGGATGGCAACGGTGGTGGCGGCCCGGCCGGCGAGCCCGCCGCCTGGAACCCGCCCCCGGCTGCGGTTGAGGAGACTGCCGCGGTGCCGATCGCCCCGCCAGCCGTGGCAGCCATGCCCGTCGCCGCCGTGCCCGTGGGCGCCGTTCCCGTGGCAGCCGTGCCGATCGCTGCCGGCGCCGGTGTCAGCGTCGGACCTCCAGACTCCCCAGCTTCCGAGCCGCCTGTTCGGGTCAGCCCCGTTAAGCCCAGCGCCGTTACGCCGATGGCCGTCGCTACGGCCGCGGCGACAGCGGCGGACGCCCAACCTTCCAAGCCCGAGGCGGCGGACGAGCCGCCGGCGCCGCGCGACGCGGTGCCGATCCAGGCCGCGCCGGCTGGCGCCGCGGCAAGTGTGGAGGTCGTCTTCGAGTCCGGCGCGCCTATCGAGCGCCTCCTGCCGGCGATCGAATCGGTCACGCAATACCTGCGCGGGCGCCCCGGTCCCCTCGCCGTCCTGCTCCAGGTCCCGGTGGCTGGGGCGACGCGCCAGATCCGCCTGCCGCAGCGCGTCGCCTGGGACGATCGCCTCGCCGAGGGGGTCCGCCACGCGGCGGAGCTGCCGGTCGCCGTGGAGCTTCGGCTGTCGCACGGCGAGCCCTGAGTGCTGGCTGCTATCCTCGCGGCCTCATGACGCGCCGCCGCGCCAGGACGGACGCACCACCTCCATCGGGCGCACCCCTGACCCCTGAGAGCACGGAACGCGCCGATCGCAATGCCGCCGCTTCGGCAGAGCCAGAGAGCCGCACCGCGCCGAGCCTGAGCAACCAGGAGCTGGATGTCGCCATCCTTCGGTTCCTGCGCCGCTCTCCGAACGAGGCAGTCGACCTGACGCCGCTTGCCGCCGAGGCCGGGGTGGATCCGTTCGCGGTCCAGCTGGCCGTGGAGCGGCTGCATGGGCGCCGGATGGTGGTGGCGCCGTTCATCGAGCCGGGTGCGGCGGGCGGGGCCGAGCTGACGGAGAAGGGCCTCCGTTGGCTCATCGACCGCGAGGGCGGCAAGCCGAGCGAGGTTCCGGTGGCCCTGAAGCTCGCCAAGGATCGCGTCCGCGCCGAGGATGAGGCAGCACGCCTCCCGCGCGCCCAGGTGTACGGCCTCAAGCGTCCCTGAGGCCGCTCACCGCCGGCCCATGTGACGGCAGGATCTCCAGTGGACCAACGAACCGCCCAGCAGGCGCCGATGCAGGCCTTCGTTGGCTGAACGTGCGGCGGGGCGCTCGATTCGGCCATTGAAGAGGCGCTTGCGGCAAAGCGTGACGGGCTCGGTGGTCGTTAGGAGACCCTGGCTGCACATCAGCGCGCGCCAATTGCGGGCCCAAGGCGCCGGGCCACGCCCGTGCTGCCAGTCCATCGGTCTATCGGTCCAGAACGCGCCTACAGGATCTTGGAGAGGAACTCCTTGGTCCGTGAGTTCTGGGGACTGTCGAACAGGGTCGCCGGCTCGCCCTCCTCCAGGACCAGGCCGTCGTCGATGAACACGACGCGATCGGCCGCCTCCCGCGCGAAGCCCATCTCGTGGCTGACGACGATCATCGTCATCCCTTCGTGGGC
>VBKA01000264.1 GCA_005879815.1 Chloroflexota bacterium | reverse complement strand
CATTGTGATCAGTGCGAGTGCTGCGAGCGCAGGCACCCACCTTCGCCCAAGGCGGGTCATCGCGTCCTCCTCCATCCGTCGGCGATCGCCGTGACGTGGATTCTATGGCCGGAAGCCCGAGCGGCCTAGTGCGCGGCCTAGACTCTCGAGACCGATGACGACGAGGACTGCCCTGGCTCATGCGCGGGAGCTGCTGAAGCGGCACATCCTGATCGACGGGCACAACGACCTGCCCTGGGAGATCCACGTCGCCGAGAACGCGCCGGACGACCTCGATGCCTACGACCTTCGCCGCCGGACGCCCGGGCACACCGACCTGGCGCGTCTGCGGCGAGGTGGCGTGGGCGGGCAGTTCTGGAGCGTGTACGTCCCCGCCGAGATGGGCTCCGGGTACGCGCAGCTCCAGCTCGAGCAGATCGACCTCGCGCGGCGCATGATCGCCCGCTACCCGCGCCACCTGCAGCTGTGCTGGTCCGCCGGCGAGGTGCGAGACGCGTTCGATCGTGGCCGGATCGCCTCGCTGCTGGGCATGGAGGGCGGGCACGTCATCGAGAACTCGCTTGGGGCGCTGCGCGCCTACCGCGACCTGGGCGCCCGATACCTGACGCTGACCCACAACCAGACCCACGACTGGGCCGACTCCGCCACCGACGTCGCCCGCCACGGGGGCCTCTCACCGTTCGGGCGTGAGGTGGTCGCGGAGATGAACCGGCTCGGCATGTTGGTCGACCTCTCGCACGTCGCGCCCGCGACGATGCGCGACGCGCTCGAGACGACCGAGGCGCCGGTGATCTTCTCGCACTCGTCAGCGCGGGCCCTGTGCGACGTCCGCCGCAACGTCCCGGACGAGATCCTGCAGCTGATCCCCTCGAACGGCGGCGTGGTGATGGTCACGTTCGTGGCCGGCTTCATCTCCGCTGCTGCCGCGGCGGTCCTGGTGCCCGCCATCGCGAAGGCCGAGCGGCGTCTCAAGGGCGTGACGGACCCGGTGCAGCAACGCGCGATCCACCGCGAGGAGATCGAGTCGCTCGACGTGCCGCTCCCCCCACTTTCCGCGGTGGCGGATCACGTCGAGCACGTCGCCCGCGTGGCCGGTGTCGAGCACGTCGGTCTTGGCGGCGACTTCGACGGGTCCGTCTTCCAGACCGATGGCCTGCGGGACGTCTCCGGCTACCCGAACCTGTTCGCCGAGCTGATCGACCGTGGCTGGACCGATGGCGACCTCGCCCGCCTGGCCGGTGCGAACGTGCTGCGCGTCCTGCGCGAGGCGGAGGCCGTCGCGATCCGCCTGGGACGGCGCGGAACCAGCGTCGCAGCATCGGTGTAGTTGGGGCATACACTTCGGAGCAAGGAGCCACGCGCATGCGCCGTTATCGGTCCATTGGTCTTCTGGCCGGCACCCTGCTGGCACTGGCGCTCGCCGGAAGCGCGGTCGCGAAGGGCGAGGGCGATCAGGTCGTCATCGCGCTCGATGCACCCAACGACCCGCACGCTGGAGCGCCCATCAAGGTCGGCATCCTCATGACACGGCCCGACGGTTCGGCGATTCGGGGCGAGGACGTCACGTTCCAGCTGGCGAAGAACGGGGGGATCGGGCTCGTGACCGTCAAGGCCACTGAAGAGACGATGGGGCACTACGTCGCCATGGTCACCGTCCCCGACAATGGCAGCTGGACGGTGGTGGTCACCGCCACCGGGCAGGACAGGACGCAGACCTTCCACGCCGGGGACGTGCAGATTGGCACGCCACTGCCGAAGGCGACGCCCGCACCGCCCGCAGCCCAGACGGCTCCCGCCTGGATCCTGATCGCCGCTTTCGTGGCGCTCGCCCTTGCGGCCGGACTTGCTGGCCGGATCGTCTCCACCCGTCGCCGCTCGGCGGTGGCTGCAGACCGAGCCTAGCCCAGGCTCCGCTCTCCAGGAGCCGCGGGCCCAGTTCGGGTCCGCGGCTCGGCCACGCCCCTCGGCGCGCGATGTGCAGCCACGGACTCCAATGAACCAACGAAGCTGTGGGCGGGCGCCGCCGAGAGGCTTCGTTGGTCAGACGATGCTTCCACATGCACATCTAGTCGCTGAAGCGGCGATCGAGGGGCTGATCGGGGTCATACCAGGCCGTCATTGGACGTTAGGCGCTCCTGGCGTCACATGAAGGCCGTGGCACCATCGGCTTAGACTGCGCGCTCATGCAGCAACCGCCGCCGGGCCTGACCCGGCTGGGCCGCCTCGACGTGATCCTGGTCCGCCACGCGGAAGCGGTGACTGGGGCTGGCTGGAAGGAGCGCGACGACGAGCGGCCGCTCAGCGGCGCGGGATCGCGGGCCGCCCGGGAGCTTGCCGAGGAGCTCGACCCATACGGGCTCACCGCGATCTACTCCAGCCCGATGCCACGCGCCCTGCAGACCGTGGAGCCCTTAGCGCAACGACGCGAGATGGAGATCACCCTGCTTCCCGACCTGCGTGAGCGTGAAACGAGCGCCGTTGCGCGGGCCGA
>VBKA01000263.1 GCA_005879815.1 Chloroflexota bacterium | reverse complement strand
GTCGTCGGTCATCGAGCCGCGGCCATCCTCCGCGTGGTCGGGGAAATCGCCGGTCAGCCTAGCACGCGACGGGCCGCCGGCGGTGAGAACGCCGACGGCCCAATGACCGGCTGCGCAACCAGCCGATCGGTCTCAGGGTAGCGCTAGTCCTCGACCAGCATCACCCGCACGAGGGCGCCGAGGCCAAGCTGTTCGGCCTCCGCGACCTGGGCGCGCCTCTCCAGCCGGTGGCGGAGGAGGATGGCGTATTCCAGGGTGGCGCCAATGAGTGCACTGACCGCCAGGCCCTGGACCAGGATCTCGCGTGTCCCATCCATCACGCGGACAGCGTGGCCCGCAGCGAGGGTGCCGGGCGATAGGAAGGAAGTACGTGGTGGGTCCGGGTCGCCGAAACGGGCGCCGGAGGCTAGCCGCGCGGCGTTTCGGCGTCGATCTCGCGCTGGAGCTTCCGACCGTTCCCGTCAACCATCGTGCGTGTCACCGGTTTGATTGATTCGAACCGGGCGGCGGGCCACAATCGGCACGTGCGCAAGCGTTCGAATGGAGCCGCGCCGCCAGAGATCCTGCGGTTCATCAGCGAGGGTTTGCTGGCGGGTTCCTCCGCGAGCAAGGTGCGCCAATGGGTGGCGGAGCGATTCGGTGAGGACGCGACTCCATCGCTTGGCGCGATTCAGGACATAGCCCGCGACCTGGAGCGCGACGACTCGCCAGCCTGGACTCTCGAGGACGCCACGCCCCAGGACGTGCTCGCCGTCCTCGCAACGCTGCGCGAGGTCGAGAAGCGATCGGGCGGACGGATCCGTCACCTCACCCGCCGCGAAGCGCGGCTGGCGGCGATCTATCAGGCCGCCGGCAATGATCCATGGGCGGCCTACGTGGCAGCCCGGGGATACCTGGCGCTCGCGAATCGTGGGGAGGACCTCACCCAGGAGACGCTCGGTTTGGCCCGATCAACGGGGGAAGAGGTCTCGCCCGCGCCGGCCGACGATCTCGATGTCGACTACCCCGCCGGGATGATCGACCCCTTCGTCAAGAAAGTGACGTCGCGCTCCTAAGGGGAATAACCCTCGCCGCATTGTTGGCACGTCCGCTGCGCCTCTGGTGTGCGTGCGGCCTGCTGTCATGGATCGTCAAAGGCGAATGCGCCTCCTCGAGCGAGTGGTGGCCTCCGAGCGCGCACTACTCAGTCATCCCCTGTACGGGATCTCGGCGGCACGCCTTGTCGCCGACGCCCGACACGAGCTTGCTGCCCTGCGGGCCGCCGCCCCTCCGACCGAAATCTCACGCCCGGTAGGTCGTAGCCCACGGTCTGGAGCCAAACGTAGGACCTCGAGCAAAGCCGGCCGCCCACGGGAGACCCGATAGCGCCTGCTCGGCGGAAGGCGCGGCCTTCGATCACGGACGTTCCCGGCAATGTGACAATCAGGCGCACAGTCCGCGACCACGTGTGATCGAGGAGGCGTCGATGGCCCGGATGCAGCGCAAGCTCCTCAGCACACCCGATGAGGTGCGGCCGTTCACCCATGGCCGGGCTGAGATCTGGGAGCTTGGCGACGCCGTTATCGGGAAACAGGTCTTCGAGCCTGGTTGGCGGTGGTCAAAGGACGTCAAGCCCGTGGCCCAGACCGACACTTGTGAATACCACCACCTTGGGATGGTCATGTCCGGCAGGGTGCGCTTTGAGACCCCAGATGGACTCGAGATGGAGGTCGGGCCTGGCATGATCTTCGAAGTTCAGCCGGGTCATGATGCGTGGGTGCTGGGGGACGAGGCATGCGTTGTCTACGACTTCGCCGGCATGCGCACGTTCGGGCGCCCGCTGGTCGGCAGTGGCCAGCGTGTACTGGCCACGATCGTATGCACTGACATCGTTGACTCGACGGCAACGGCAGTGCGCCTGGGCGACGCCGCCTGGCGCGACCTGATCGCCGAGCAAACCTCGGCGACCCGCCGAGAGCTCGACCGTTACCGCGGACGAGAGGCGACCACCACCGGCGACGGGATCCTGGCCACGTTTGACGGCGCAGAGCGCGCGATCCACTTCGCGACGGCGATCCTCGGCGCATCCCTGGCAATGGGGGTCAAGCTGCGGATCGGCGTCCACACGGGAGAAGTCGAGCGGATGACCGACAACATCCGCGGGATCGCCGTGCACACCGTCACCCGGATCACGGCGCTCGCGGGGGGAGGGCAGGTTCTTGTCTCGG
>VBKA01000262.1 GCA_005879815.1 Chloroflexota bacterium | reverse complement strand
ATCGGCGGCTGCCTTGGCGGCGGGTACCAGCGCAGCCTTATCGACGCCGAGCTGCTTGGCGAACTCGTCGAGGAAGGTCTGGCAGTACGCGCCCGGCTGGCTGTCGACGGCGAGGCTTCCTTCGGAACCCGTGGCGGCCGGCGTGCCGGGATTCGCGAAGACGGTGCTCATCAGCGTCCCGCCGACGATCGCCGATGCCACCAGGGCGCCGGC
>VBKA01000261.1 GCA_005879815.1 Chloroflexota bacterium | reverse complement strand
GCAGGGCGAGACGGTGCTGGAGGCGCTGCGGGAGCACGGGGACGTGCCGATTCTGGTCACCTCCGCCAAGCGCACCGATGCCGAGCGCATCGCCGGACTGCGGATGGGCGCCGACGACTACCTGGCCAAGCCATTCAATCCTCACGAGCTGACCGCCCGCGTTGCCGCCATCCTGCGGAGGGCGCAGCCGAACTCCCAAGCCACGGAATGGATCATCTCGCTGGACGGCGGACGGTTGGTCCTCGATCCGGTCAGCCGCCGCTACACGCTGGTTGGTGATGGAGTGCATCCCGAGGGATCCGGTCGGCTGACGCCCGGCGAGGCACGGTTGATCGCCGCACTGGCACGCAACCCGGGCGTGGTGCTCAGCCGCGAGCGGCTGCTCGAGGCGGTCGCGCGCCGGCCCGATGAGGTCTACGACCGCGTGGTCGACGTCCACGTCGCAAACCTGCGACGAAAGCTGGGGGACGACGCCGGGGCACCGTGGCTGATCGAGACGGTGCCGCAGGTCGGCTACCGGCTGGTCGCGGCCCGAAACCGGAATGACGGCTGAGTCTGCGGGACGGCTCACGCCTGCGAGCAGCCGCAGGGGATCGCTCGCCTGGCGTCTCGGGCTGCTGCTGGGCGGGATCGTCGTGGCGGTCCTGCTGGTGATCGGCCTCGTCGTCAACCGGGTCGTGAGCTCCGGCTACCAGTCCCTGCTGGCCACCCAGCAGCAGGAGCGCCTCCAGACTGCGGCCGACGCCCTGGTGGACGCCATCTCGCGGCCGGCGCCCGCCGTGCGCGTCCGCGCACAGGTCCAGCGACTCGCGACGAGCCTGGGCGGCGTGGTGTCCGTGCTGGGTCCGAATGGGCGGGTGATCGTGGCGGCTGGCCGCCGCCCATCCGGTGACCTGGTCAGCCTCGATGTCCCCATCGCGGCCGATGGCCAGCAGCTGGGGACGCTGCACGGCGACCTGCCGGCCGGCGTCGCCGACCGGGGATTCCTGCGGCTCTTCAACCTCACCCTGGTCGGCGCCGGCCTGCTGAGCCTGATCGGCATCGTGCTGCTGGCGCTGTATGGCACGAGCCGGCTCACGCGGCCATTGCGAACCGTGGTCGATGCGGCGCACCGGTTGGGGAGCGGCGACCTGACCGCTCGCGCCCGCGGCGGGCCTGACGGCGAGTCTGCCGAGCTGGCCGACGCGTTCAACAGCATGGCGGACCGCCTGCAGCGCTCGGAATCCCTGCAGCGCCGGGCCGCAAGCGACATGGCGCACGACCTCGCGACGCCCGCGACGGTGCTCGAGTCGCAGCTGCAGGCCATGATCGACGGGGTGGTGCCGGCTGACCGCGAGCAGCTCGAGGCGGCGCGCTCGGCGGCAGGCGCCCTGGGCAGCGTCATCGGGCAGATGGGCGAGCTGGCGAGCGCCGAGTCGGCGCCGCTGCAGCGTCGGGTGGAGCGAGTCGAGCTCACCCAGCTCCTGGCGGAGGTGGCTCGCTCCCTCGAGGGGCTGGCCCGCGAGCGCGGCGTGGCCCTCATCGTGGAGCCAGCGGCGGCCACCTCCGTCTCACTTGACCGCGACCAGCTGGCTCGAGCGCTGCGGAACGTCATGACCAACGCCGCACAGCACACGCCGGCGGGTGGCGCCGTGCGGCTCAGCCTTGCCACAACCCCCGAGGCGGTCCAGCTTCGCGTGACGGACGCGGGCCCGGGCATCGCGCCGGAGGATCTCCCGCACGTATTCGAACGCTTCTACCGCGCCGATCGCGCGCGGAGCGCCGAGGAGAACGGGGGCCGGCTGGGGAGCGGCATCGGGCTGACCATCGCCCGCGAGCTGATGAACGCCAACGGCGGACGCATCAATGTCGAACACACGGGCGTCGCCGGGACGACCTTCCTTATCGAGCTGCCGCGAAGCGACTAGTAGTCCCAGCTCCGCTTGCGGGAATCGGCCTCCCAGTCCGGTCGCACGATCGCCATCAGGTACG
>VBKA01000260.1 GCA_005879815.1 Chloroflexota bacterium | reverse complement strand
CGATGACCACTTCGGGCACCGGGCCCGCCTCGGCCACTGCCGCGCTGATGGCCAATGGGTCGTTGGCCACACGCGTCACCGCGAGCCGATCGCCGGCTGCGTTCAAGCGCACGATCACCGACCGGCGGCGGTGGAAGTCGATCCCGACGTACTGTCGTTCCACAGGGGCCTCCCTTCCTCTGTCGAGGATTGGTTTGTGAGAAGCCCGAGTGTTCTCGACACTCGACCCTCACGGGGAGCGGAGGCCCCGCTCCTTCATCGCATCAGATCGGGCGCGTCGGTGAGCGGAGGCCGGGTCGTGCTGCTCACCGTCGCGAGCACGCGGTATCGGCACAACCAGGGCGGTCGTCAGCCCTTACGAGCGCCAGTTGTCGGCAGCTCGCGCGCAGCGCAGGCGGGCAAGGGCCACCCCGCTTGGGGCGTCTGGACGCGATAGGTGAAATGCGCGCCGGGCCTCGCCGCTACAAGGGCTGGTCGCAAGCTCCGCCCGGGAACCTGAAAATCATCCTAAAGGGGTGATGTGCGGGTACGCGCCGAGCGATTCGATCGACGGCATGCGGGAAGCCGCCCGGGCCATTCCCCGCCCGGAGAATCCGGCTGACTCTCCGGCCGCCTTGACGCCTCGCGCCCTTAGAGCCGGAGCAAGCTCCCCGAACAGGAAGTCACGCTGGCCGAACAGGAAGTCACGCTGGGCCCGGTTGTGCTGCCTTGCCGTGGGCCTGGGTGCCTTGTACGCGCTCTCCAGCCAGGTGGCGTTCTGGCTCCTCAATCCGCCGGGCGGCGCCGCGTTCTACCCGCCGGCAGGCCTGGCGCTCGCCGTGCTCGTGCTGACGCCGCGGAGAACCTGGCCTCTGTGGCTGACTGCCTTCGCGACGGCCCATTCCGCGTTCCACCTTTTGCACCACCGACCCGTCGCGGCGGTCGTCGGGTACACGTTCGCCGACATGGCCGAGCCGGTCGTTGGCGCTTTGCTCCTCCGCGCCGCGGTGCGCCGTCGCCCCGCGCCGCGCGCCGCGCTGATCAGCTTCGCGGTGCTCCCGGTCATGCTCGCCCCGGTACTCGGTGCCATCATCGGTGCCAGCTCCAAGGTGCTCCTCGCGCCCCATGCGCCCGGAAGCGAGAGCTGGTGGTACTACGCAAGGAACTGGTGGGTCTCCGACGCCCTCGGCGTCCTCGTGATCGGCAGTCTCATCCTGGCATGGTCGCGACCGCTGGCGTTCGAGGTCCGTCCTCCGCTGACTGCGGTGGCGGCCGTCGCCGCGGCGGGGGCGACGGCCATCATCGCCACTGGCGTGCTCTGGCAGTACCCGCTCGTCTACATCGCCCTCCCAAGCCTGGTTTGGGCGGCCTTCGCCGGTGGCGCACGGGCGGTGACGGCCGTCGGCGCGGCGGCGGCGCTCGCCGCCGACTGGGTCGCCATCACGGACCGGGCGGGGCGGCTGCTCGCGTCGGCGGGACCGGCGGAGCAGCTCGACCTACTGCAGCTCTTCCTGGGCGTGACCGTGTTCACCGGCCTGGTCCTGGCGGTGGAGATCGCCGAACGCCGTCGTGGCGAAGAGCGCACGCTTGCGGCGATCCGGGTCGTCGAGACCGAGCGCCACAGCATCACGCAGGACACCCATGACATCGTCGGCCATGGCCTCAACGCAATGCTGCTCCAGGTCGGGGCGGCGCGGCGCGTTGCCCACGACGACCCCGCAAAGGTCTGCGAGCTCCTCGCCCAAACCGAGGTGCTCGGGCGGAGGGCCTTTGACGACCTGGGCGTCGCGCTTGCAGTCGTCGGCGACGGGCAGGTGCCGCGCCAAGGCCACGGGCTTGAGGAGCTCCCCCAGCTCGTCAGCGCTCTGCGTAACGCCACCCTCGTCGTCGACCTGCGCGTCGAGGGCGCGCGTGGCGAGTTCTCGACCCTCGTCGACTGGTCCGCCTATGGGATCGTCCGGGAAGCACTGACAAATGTGCTCAGGCACGCCCCGGGGGCCAGTGCGACCGTAACGGTGCGCTTCGGCGATGACGCTGTCCATCTTTGGATCGTCGATGACGGCGGGCCGAAGGGCGGCAACCGCCCGTATACGTCCGGGCACGGCATCGCCGGCATGCGTGAGCGAGCTGAGGCTCTCGGCGGCACCCTAGATGTCGGCCCGAAACCTGGAGGCGGGTTCACAGTGGCCGCAATGCTTCCCCTCACGAGGTATTAGCGCTCTGCGCTTCTTCTAATGCGCGTTACGACCGTTGACCCGTGGCGCGCGCCGCCTCCGACGAACCTCTGTGATGCCGGGTCCCCGGACAGTGCGAGGCCCGAGGGAGCCGTGGATTGCTCTCTCGCATACCCGCCCCGAATGCCCGATCCGGAGCGCCGAGCGGCAGTTCGGGCGCGGCGGTGAGACAATCTTGACAGTGACCCGCATAGTCGATCCCTCGCCCATCATCGAGGAACGGCTGCGTGAGGTCGCGGCCCAGTACGAGCCTCGGCTCTCGGAACTTCGCGCCTCGATCGCATCCGAGTCA
>VBKA01000004.1 GCA_005879815.1 Chloroflexota bacterium | reverse complement strand
GATGCCACCGGCCACAGCCTCACGAATGTGGACGCTGGCGGTGGCGCCGGACGTGAGGGTACCGATCACCGCGATTTGGTCGGCGGCCGTCTTTACGATCTGCTCCCGCGTCTTTTCGGCGGTGATCACCGGCCGGCGAATCGCGGATACGGCCGACAGGTCCGCGAACTCGCCTAGCACATGGTTGAGGGTGTCCAGGCTGTGCCCGACGGCGACGGTGAGCATGTTGGCCCCGTTCGCCCTGTCGAGCATGTACACGTTGGGCTGGATCACGACGTCGCCGGCGACCGAGAGCCCGATCATCGTCGTCGAGAGCACCTCGCCGACGTATCCCTCGCTGAGCAGCTCCCGGACGAACTCGATGGCCGGGGCCTGGCGGGCCTGCAACCCGACGACCGTGCGGAGTCCCCGCTCGGCGCCCAAGGCGGCCATCGCCCGCGCGTCCTCGAGATCGCGGGCGAGTGGCCACTCGCAGTACACAGCCTTGCCCGCGGCCAGCGCCGCGGAGACCAGCTCTCGATGATGCGGGACCTTGACCGTGACAACGACCACGTCGATGTCGGGTCGGGTCACGAGCTGCTCGTGGTCTGAGAACGCGGCGCTGACTCCGAACAGGTCGCCTGCTGCGCGGGCGGATTCGGCGCTGTGCGCGCTGAGTGCGCGGATTTCGTAGTTCGGCAGCGCGCGCAACGCCGGGATGTGGGCGGTGGCAGCCCAGCCCCGGACCGGACTGACCCCGATGATCCCGACACCCAGCACGGATTCAGGCATGGGTGCGGACCGGAGCGGCGGCCGTCGCGCCGTCAGGCGCGTCGCCGAGCAGCGGGTCGTGCTCGTTCAGCACCGCTTCCTCTGCGTCCCCGGCCGACTGCAGAACCGTGCCAGCGACGACGAGGGCGACGAGGACGAGTCCGGCGCCGATGATAAACGACAGCTGGTAGCCGTTCGTCAGCGCCGTCGGCTCGGCAGCCGACAACGCGAGCAGCCGGTTCGTCTGCGAGGCCGAGAGCGAAGCCAGCACCGACAGGCCCAGCGCTCCACCGACCTGCTGGGTCGTCATCAGCAACCCGGACGCTAGGCCGGAATCATGCTCGCTGGCGCCCGACATCCCAAGCGCCATCAGCGACGGGAAGGCGAGCCCGAAGCCCACGCCTAGCGGGAGAACCGAGGGCAGCACGTCGACGACGTAATCAGCCTCGACCGGCACCCGCGCAAAGAGCACCAGGCCCGTGCCCATCAGCATGAGGCTCGGCAGGAGCACCGCACGGGCGCCGAAGCGGGTGATCAGCGGCCCGGACGCGAACGACAGGATTGCGATCGAGAGACTGAACGGCAGGAACGCGAGGCCGATGCCGAGCGGATCGTACCCACGGACCCGCTGGAAGTAGAGACTGCCCAGGAAGAACATCCCGAACAGCGCGGCGAAAATGAGCAACAGCACGACGTTCGCTCCGGACGCGTTGCGCGATCCGAAGATGCGGAACGGGATGAGCGGATTCGAAGTCCGTGACTCGCGGACGACGAAGGCGACGAGCGATGCGATCGCGGCCGCCCCGAACCCAACGGTGTGGGCCGATCCCCACCCGAAATCCGTCGTCCGGATGATCGTGTAGACCCCGAGCAACAGCGCCGCCGTCACCAGGAGGGCGCCGAGTGCATCAGCGCCCTTGCTCAGCCCGATTCCACGATCGGACTCGAGCAACCGCAGGGCAAAGAGTGCGGTGGCAATGCCGATCGGGACATTGACCAGGAAGATCCAGTGCCAGTTGAGCGCCTGGGTCAGGAAGCCGCCGGCGAGAAGCCCTATGGACGCGCCGGCTGCTGCGACGAAGCTGTAGATGCCGATCGCGCGCGCCCGCTCGTGCGGCTCGCTGAACATGGTCACGACCATGCCGAGGATGACCGCCGAGGTCATCGCTCCTCCTACACCCTGGATGAACCGCGCGGCGACCAGCATCTCCTGACCGATGGACAACCCGCACAGCAGGGATGCCGCCGTGAACACCGCGACACCGGCAAGGAAGACCCGTCTCCGACCAAGCAGGTCGCCGAGGCGTCCGGCCAGCAGCAGGACACCACCGAAGGCGATCAGGTAGGCATTGACGACCCACGCCAGGCTCGATTGCCCGAACCCAAGATCACTCCGGATCGAGGGGAGCGCGACGTTCACGATCGTCGCATCGAGGACGATCATCAACATTCCGGCGCACAGGACGAGGAGCGCGAGCCAGCGCGAATCGCCAGCGACGGCGAGGGTCCGCGAGGATGGGGCCATGACTGGGTCGCTCCCTTGGTGTTCTTTCGCGTGCGCTAGAAGCCGAGGACCTCGTCGACGAGGACGACGGTGATGCGGCCGGGGGCGATCTCGCGGTTGATGATCAGGACCTTGTTGACCGCGCTGTGGATGCCGTACGCCGCCTGGGCACGGGCATCCTCCAGGGGAAAGGCGTATTCGTCGATCCGGCGCAGGCCCTCTTCGAGGTCCGGGACGATCTTCTGCGTTCCCACCACGAGGATCACTCGGCCGGCTCCGCTGACGTACGGTCCCAGCTGACTGCCGCCCATCGAGGCGACCAGCAACGACCCAGTCTCGGTGACTGCGTGCACGCTGCCCAGCATCACCTCCGGTGCTGAGCTCAGGCGACGGATCTCATCGGCCTGGGTCCTGCGGTCCATGCTGTAGATCCGCGGCCGGAGGAAGTCATAACGACCTGACTCCTCGATCTCGTGGGTGATGCCAGACACCTCGAGCGACTGCGATGCGCCGTGATGGACCTCGGATCCGTCCGGGATGAGATCAAGGACGATGCGCTTCGCTTCCGCCGCGTTCGCAGCTCGGAGCACGTTGATCCCGTTCGCATCGAGGGCTGCGGCGGCTCGCCTCACACGTGTTTCATCCGCCGCAGACCCGAAACGGCGGACGACGTCCGGATCTACGTCGGGTACGAGCTCGGCAATCACTGATCTTCCCTTCCGCCCCGGCGGGCTGATATACTTGCGACCGCAAGTACCTTACCGCTATCTGATTGCATATGCAAGTACATTCCGAATCCGAACTCGCCGGCCTCGTCGATCGACTGGTTGCTCACGAATTGCCTGGCGGGCGTGGGATTGGAGCCTGGAGCTCACTCCTGCGGGCTCACGCCACGCTCATGCGCCAGCTCGAGACACAGCTCGAGCAACAGACCGGCCTTGCGCTGGCCGACTATGACGTCCTGGCTCAACTGGCGATCGCCGACGGTGAGCTGCGCATGACGGAGCTGGCGAACCGAGCGCTCATCTCACGCTCGGGCATGACCCGCCGTGTCGCCCGGCTCGTCGATGAAGGCCTGGTTCGTCGTGGGGACGCTACGGCCGACGGACGGGGCGTCCTCGTTGCGCTCACCGATGCCGGCGTCGCCCGCCTGACCGAGACCGTGCCGGCCCACGCCCGTGGCATCGCCGAGTATTTCGTGTCCCGACTCGAGGATGAAGAGCTCACGGTTCTTGAGAGCGCCCTGGACAAGGTGACGGTCGACTGCACCTTCGGCTGAGGTCCGCCTTGCGTATCTGCCTTTGACCTACTGCCGCACTCAGGCGCGTTCCACGCGCTCGAGGAAGCGGCGCACCGTTGCCACGTAGGGCTCGCGCTCTTCGACAAAGGCCATATGCGAGCTCTCCTCGAAAATTGCGAACTCGGCGCCCGGTATCCCATCGGCCAGGACGGCCATGTGCTCTGGCCGCATCTCATCGTGCCGGCCGCCGGTGACAAGGGTTGGCACGCGGATCTCCGCCAGGCGATCCGTGATGTCCCAGCCAGCCAGATTGCCCGTCACCGGGCCGAACTCGCTCGGCCCCCACATCGTGAGGTACGGCCCAGCGCCGAAACCCGGCCCCAACGCCTGCTCAACCCCTTCGGGCCATCGGTCCAGACGACACAGATGTCGCTTGTAGAAGACCATCACGGCAGCGGTGTACTCAGGGCAGTTGAAGAACGACCGAGCCTCGTGGTCGTCGAGCACCCGCTGCACATCGTCGGGAAGCCGACGACGGAGCTCATTCATCTCGCGGACCGCGCGTTCCACCGATGGGGGTGAGCTCGAGATCGTAAGACTCTCGAGCCGGGGCTGGCGGTCGAGCACGTACTGCATCGCCAGCCAGCCGCCCCACGAGTTGCCGAACAGGTGCATACGCTCCAGCCCCAGGCTCTGCCGGACCGCGACGACCTCGGCCACCGACCGCTCGATGGTCCAGAGGGAGGGATCCTCGGGCCTGTCCGATTGGCCGCACCCCAGCTGGTCGTAGAACACGACCATCCGTTCATCTGACAGGTCGGCCAATGACGCGATGTAGTCATGCGACATCCCCGGCCCACCGTGCAGGCACAGGAGCGGAACGCCGCCGGACCCCTGCGTACGGTAGTAGACATTCCCGCCAGGAACGGCGATGGTCCCCTGCGTGACGGTTGGAATCTGAGGCGTCAATCGGTGATCGGCGCGGGGTCGTACCCGCGCCATCCCTGGTGCAGCCGCAGGAACAGGCCGGCCAGGAAGGTCAGGACGGCTGAGCCAAAGGTTCGGGTGGTGATCTCGGCAACGTCGCGCGTTGGATCGAGCTCGACGAAGTCGATCGCCTGGACGCGGGGATCCTGACCGAGGATGAACAACGCCTCGAGGAGGTCGACGGGGTCGAGACCGTCAGGGGTGGCCGCGGCCGTGCCGGGCGCGTACCCAAGCTCGAGTACGTCGATGTCGACCGTCACGTAGATCGCATCGGTCCCACGGCCGCAGATCTCGAGCGTTTCGGCTATGACCGATTCGATCCCCTGTTGGCGAATTGTTCGCGCGGTGTAGATGGTGCCGCCCTGCCCCTCGACCCATCGTTTGTAGTACGAGGCGTTCATGAAGCCATGGATGCCCACCTGGACCAGGTTGCGGCCGCTGACCCTCACGTCGGACTCGAGCACGCCCCGAATCGGCGTCCCGTTGGTTGGTCCGTGGTCCATCACCCGCACGTCGTTGTGAGCGTCGAAATGGATCAAGCCGACCTGCTGGTCTGGATGCGCAGCGCAGTAGGCGCGCACGGCAGGCGCTGTGATCGCATGGTCACCGCCGATGATCATCGGAAAGAACGCCTCCGGCTGCGCCATCAAGGCGCTGACAGACTCCTGGACGTTCTGCAAGCCCTGAACGAGGTCGATGATCGGCACCGCCACGTCGCCAACGTCCCGCACTCGCAGCGACGACATGTCCACGTCGAAGTCGGGCGTAAAAGTGGTGAAGATGGCCCACGCATCGCGCAGTGCATTCGGTGCGGCGTACGCGCCGTTGGGCAGGATCGACGTCTTGCTCAGCGGGATGTTGATGACGCCCACGTCGAGCGGGCTCGCGAAGTCCCATGGCTCGATCCAGTTGTTGACTCGTAGCTCGTTCGGATCGTTCCAGTGCGAGATCTTCCGCTTCTCCGGGACGAGCAGGTGCGGAATGTCGCGCGGCGGTCGCGGGGCGACGTACCGCGAGGCGCCCGTCATTTCCTCGGTGCCACTCATCGGGCGCCTCGCTCTCCCACGGTCTCTGCCGGTGCCGATCCACCGCCACCTGGTCGCCGCGGAGGGGGCAGCATGTTCATCTCGACGAACTCGTCGCTCAGGCTGCCCAGGGGGTTCTCGCGTGTCGGCAGCCCTTGGATGAACGGCAAGAGCTGAAGCTTCGCGATCTCGAAGATCCGGCGTAGTTCGGCAACGGGTTGCGGATGGTCGTCGACGCGGAGGTCCCACAGCGGGTATTCCTCACCATCGACAACTAGCAAGGCGCTGCACTGCCGGCCGCGCTTGTCGCCGCCAGCCGCCTGCCCTGCCTCGAGCGCTTGCACGAGGCGCTCGGCGAGGTCGAAGTCGAGGTCGCGAGTGGCGCGGAATACCTCCGCCATTGCTGACACGGTCTCGCCGCGGATCAGCATGTTTCCCTGCGCCGCGAAATTGGGCCCGCTGACCTCCCCGAACCAGGTCGTGCATTCCGCGCCAGAGAAGGAGGCGCTGCCGCCAGCGGCATCGACGACGCCGACCTGCCGCGCCTCGCGGCCTGGATCGACAGCAAGCACCCGCTGCAATGCCCGCTCGGCGTCTGCGCCTGCCTCCATCAGATTCAGCGCGTCGATCGCCAGGTAGAGGCTTGGCCACGACTGGGTCGCGACCGCGCCAACGTGCGCTCTGGCCCAAGTCACCATGCGACCAGCGGCGACATCGGCGGTCGAGACCGCGACGCCCAACTGGCCGGTGCGTTCACATCGACCGACGATCGAGAAAGTGCCAAGGCGCCGCACGGCGGCGGCGTCCCTCATGCCAGCGGAGTGGCTGCTGCAGCCGTGGCCTCCAGCTCGGCCTTCTCGCTCTCGGCCACTCGCCGTTCGCTCGTCACGTCAAGGTTCCGGGAGAGCAGCCAGTAGAGGACCGCCGATACGGGCAGACCCACGAAGAGCGAAAAGTCGGCCCCGCCCGCGGCACTGGCCACCGGACCGGTGAAGATCGAGGTGCTGAAGAACGGAACCATCACGGCGAAGCCCACGAAATAGGCGACCAGGCCGCGCCAGTTCCACAGCCGGTAGATGCCGTCGGGCTTGAAGATCTCCGCGATCGCGTACTCTCCGCGCCGCACGAAGTAGAAGTCCACGAGGTTGATCGCAGTCCACGGCGTCAGGAAGTAGAGCAGGATCGTCAGGAAGTTGCTGTACCCGCTCAGGAAGTCCTGCGGCAGGAGCAGGCTTCCGGCGGTGCCCAGCACAGCGATGACTGCCACGGCGACCACGCGCACGCTGACGCTCGGCTTGATCGGCCGCACAACGTCGACCGCCGCGAGGCCGGCAAGCGAACCCGAGTACAGGTTCAGGGCAATCACCGACACCAGGCCGATGAGCGCGATCGCTAGCGCAAAGGTTCCGAAGCCGCCGAAGATGGCGTTCCCGCCCGCGGCCACCGCATCAACCGTCTGCGCTCCGGGATAGCCGGCCAGCAACAACGCGCCCAGGGCGATCATCCAGAACGACCCGATGGCGGAACCAAAGTAGGTCCACAGGAAGGTCGACACCGATGAGATGTTGCGCGGCAGGTAGCGCGAATAGTCGGACACATAGGGCGCCTGGGAGACCTGGTAGCTGGCCGTCACGATCAGCACCACCAGGAAGGGAGTGAGCTGGAACGCGCCGACACCCTGCTGCGCGGCGGGCAGCTTGACCGTAAAGATGACGCCGATGGTGAAGATGCCGAACACCACCAGGAAGATGTAGGTGCCCCACTTCTGCACCCAGTGGATCCAGTCGTACCCACCCAGCGTCAGCACCAGCGCCAATCCGGCCATCAGGAGGATGCTCAGCTGGAGGTTCAGGGCCGGCAGCACGGTGTGGAGCGCCTGGCCGGCGATGATCGTGTTGAACACATTGAACCCGACGTACAAGAACACGCCAATGGCCTGCGGAATCAGCGCTCCGTAGTAGCCAAATTGGGGTCGCGACTGGAGCAGCTGCGGGATACCCATCCGCGGGCCTTGGACGGAATGGAACGCCATGAAGAACGTGCCGAACACCTCGCCGAGGATGATCGCCACGAGCACCCAGAAAAGGCTCAGTCCAAGACTGATGCCGATGAGCCCAACCGCCAATGTCGCGAGCTCGGCATTTGCGAGGAACCACAGCGTCGCCTGGTTGGTGACGTTCCCATGGCGTTCTGTCTCCGGGATGTAGTCGATGGAGTGGAACTCGATTCCGCCCGGGGTTGCCTCAGTCGACGCAGCAGTCATCGGTCCTCCGCTCGTATGATGGCAATCCAGTAGTCCGCGATTTGGATTCTATCGGAATCAGTCAACAAGACAGACTGGAATGCCATGACCGGCACCCCGCGACCGCAACGACAGTCCCTGGACGCTTCCGAGCGCCGCATGATCGAGCTGCTGCAGCAGGATGGCCGGCTGACGGTTGCCAGCCTCGCCCGACAGCTCGGCGTCACCGAAGTCACCGCACGTCGCAAGCTCCACGGGCTCCTCAACAGCGGTCTCGTGCGTGTGGTCGCAACCGTCGACCCGTTCGACGTCGGCTACGAGACGCCAGTGATCATCGGTCTCAAGATTCAGCGCAATCGAGTCGAGGAGGTGGCTGACCGCCTGAGCCAGCTGCCACAGGTGCGTTACGTGGGCGCGAGCACGGGTCGTGTGGACCTGATTATCGAGGTCGTGACGCGGACCAACCAGGACCTGGCGAATTTCCTGATGAATGACCTGGCGGCCGTCGACGGCATCATCGACTCGGAGACGAACCTGATCATTCGCATCTACAAACAGTCTTGGGACTGGGCCGTCCGTGAGGATGAGGTCAGGTAGGAGGCGCAGGGGCATTCTGAGATGCAGATCGAACGGTTGATCACCGCGGTCGAGGTTCATGCCGGCGGGGAGCCTGGCCGCGTCATCATCGGCGGGGTTCCGGAACCGGCCGGTGACACCGTCCACCAAAAGATGGAGTACCTGCGCGACCACGCCGACGAACTACGGAAGCTCATGCTCCGGGAGCCGCGTGGCTATCCGGCGTTGTGCAGCAACCTCATCGTCCGGCCCTCGGTCCCCTCCGCAGCAGCCGGGTTTGTGATCATGGAGCAGACCGAATACCCGGTCATGTCGGGCAGCAACACGATCTGCGTGGCCACGGTGCTGCTCGAGACCGGCATCGTGCCGATGACGGAGCCAGTCACGGAGTTCATGCTGGAGGCGCCCGCGGGGCTGATTCGGATCCGTGCCGAGGTGACGGGGATGAAGGTGACGTCGGTCACGTTCGAGAATGTGCCCGCCTTCGCCACACACCTCGATGCCACGCTCGAAGTGCCCGGGATCGGGACGATCAGCGTCGATGTCGCTTTCGGGGGAATGTTCTACGTGCTCCTGGAAGCGCAGCAGGTTGGTCTCAGCCTGACGCCTGACGAAGCGACCGACTTGGTTCGTGTGGGCGAAATGGTCAAGGCCGCGGCCCGAGAGCAGCTGCCGGTGACGCATCCGTTTGATCCCGGCATTACTGGCGTCACGGTTTGCGAACTCACCGGGCCGCCGATCACGTCGGACGCCGACGCCCGAAACACGGTCGTCATCTCGACCGGCGAACTGGACTGGGAGAAGCCTGCGTCATGGACTGGCATTCTGGATCGGTCGGCGTGTGGAACGGGCACGTGCGCCCGCATGGCAGTGCTCCACGCCAAGGGTCGCTTGCCACTCAATCGAGACTTCCGTCACGAAGGCATTCTCGGGACGGCATTCACGGGCCGCCTCGTGAGCGAAACGAAGGTTGGAAACCTTGACGCGGTGATCCCGACGATCACCGGAGCGGCATGGATCTACGGCCTCACCCAGTATGTCCTCGACCCGTCCGACCC
>VBKA01000259.1 GCA_005879815.1 Chloroflexota bacterium | reverse complement strand
CTCGGCGCAGCCGCCGGCCTGGGCGCGCTGATTGCCGCAGTGCCGGCTCTGGGCATCGGTCTGAAGGTGGTCGGATCGGTCTACCTGCTCTATCTCGCCTGGCAGGTTGTCGGCATCGCTGACGTCGAGGAGGCCGATATCGCCTCGGCTCCCGGGTTCGGCCAGTCAGTGGCCTTCCAGTTCGTGAACCCCAAGGCATGGTTCTTCGTGCTGAGCGCGGTCGCCGCCTTCCGGCCTTTGCGGATGGATCTGATCGTAGGCGCGCTCCTGATGGCCGTGGTGGTGATGGTCATCGTCATCCCCTCCGCGGGCCTCTGGGCCATCGGCGGCGACGCCCTCAGCCGCTTCATCCGCAGCCCTCGTGCCCACCGGGCCGTGAACCTCGCCCTCGCGATCGTCCTGGTTGCGATGGTCGTCCTGATCTGGGTGTAGGAGCTGATGATCCTCCCCAAGATCCGGGATCCTCGGTTCATCACCGTGCGTCGTGGGGGCAGCCTCCAGGACGACGACCATCACCGACTCGCGATGTGGGCGGCCGACTGCGCGCAGCACGTGCTCCACCACTTCGAGCAGGCACGGCCCGAGGACGACCGTCCGCGACGCGCGATCGACCTTGGGCGCGCCTGGGCGCGGGGTGAGATCACCATGACCCAGGCTCGCACGGCGGCCGGGCATGCAAATGCCGCGGCCAGGGACCTCAGTGGAGCAGCTCGGCATGCCGCGTACGCGGCCGGTCAGGCCGCGGCCGTAGGCCATGTGGCGGCACACGAGCTCGGTGCCGCGGCATACGCGATCAGGGCGGCGCAGGCCGCTGCGCCTCAAGACGAGCGAGAGGAGGCCGGCCGCTTGGAGTGCCTGTGGCAGCGAGCTCAGCTCCCCCTTGAGATTCGGGATCTCGTGCTCGACGACCAGCGGTTGCGCAACGAGCTGTGCTGGTTCGTGTTCGACTGCTGACCTGGTTCCTCGGATAGCTAGTCGAGGGTGACCATTCCGCCCGAACGAAACATCATCCCCAACCCCACCTGCTGATGGTGGGGCGTCCCGCCTCACACAACCATGGACGGACCGGCCATCTCGGCCGGTCCGTCTTTCGAGGTGTCGACCGTGCCGCGGGACGCGATCAGTGCGGTAGATCAGCCTAAGAGCACGTTCGATGGACCAGCTTCGCTCGGCCGCGGATTACCCCGCAGGTTGAGGGCCCGGACCTGATCGAGGAGTTGCTCCGCAACAAGCTCAAATGGTTCCAGGCTCTGCTCTGCCCGCGCGAGGACGACGGCCCCCTCGCTCGAAGCCACCAGCGTCGCCGCGAAGCGCTGCGCATCACCTGGTTGGAGCCCGCCCTGTTCCAAGAGCTCGGCCAGCCGCTGCCGCCAGGTCCGAAAGACGCGGGCGGTCTGATCCAGGAGCTCGGGCGACTCAGCCGCGACGGCTACCGCCAGCACGGCGCAACCCGCCTCAAACTTCCCGCGTATAAGAACCTCGCGCCAGATGTGCAGGAACCAGGTCGCGACCTCCTCCGCCCGGGCGCCCGCCTTGCGGTCGAGCAGCTCGATCGCCCGACCGCCGGCCAGGTCGAGGGCTGACCCGATCATCTGCTCTTTTCCTTCCGGGAAGTGGTGGTAAATCGAGCCACGAGGCGCACCGGAATGGTCCAGGACCTCCGAGAAGGAGGTCGCCTGCAGGCCATGCCGAGCCAGGAGATCGACGGCGCTTGCCACCATCCTCTCGCGCACCCCACGAGCCATTTGGCGCCTCCCTCTTGACTATGACACTCGTCATACTCTAGGCTCTATGTCGCCCATCATAATCGAGCGACGAGGAGATCCGCCATGCCAATGATCGACGTCTACGCCGCGTCTGACCTCTTTCCCGAGGGGTCCGACAGAAGCCTTGCAGCGGAGCTCACCGCGGCCCTTCTGCGTGCGGAGGGAGTGGTAACGCCCGGTCCCACTCACCTCGAGAACACTGGCGCCTACATTCACC
>VBKA01000258.1 GCA_005879815.1 Chloroflexota bacterium | reverse complement strand
TTGGGGACGTGGTGATCGACGTCGACCAGGCCGTTCGCCAGGCCGCCGACGGCGGCTGGAGCGTGATCGAGGAGATCGTGCTGCTCGCGATCCACGGCACGCTGCACCTGCTCGGTCATGACCACGCCGAGCTCGACGAGGAGGAGGCGATGCGCGGCGTCGAGCACCAGGTGCTGAGCGCGCTGCACCGCAAGCATCCATCCGTCGATTGGCAGCCCGACTCGCTCTTCGATCGCGCCGGCCACGCGGTGACCTCCGGGACCTAGCCGGAGAGCTAGGCAGCTCGGGCGACGCCCTCCGCGGTGAAAATCTCGACATCGGGCACGGGTTCCTCGGCTCGGCGTCGCGCCTCGTCGCCAGGGGCCGCGATCCAGGTTACCAAGAGGATCCCAAAGCTGATGAGAGCGGCGATCACCATCGGTCCATGTACCTCCACTGATTAGAGCTGGTAGGCGACTTCGCCGTGCTGGGCGAGGTCGAGTCCCGCCTCCTCCGCGTGGCTCGGCACGCGAATCGGGACGATGAGGTTGATGACGAGCAGGATCCCGGCGGTGGCCGCGACGGCGTAGAGCGCCACCGCTCCGCACGCAAGGAGCTGGACGAGCACCTGGCCCGGTGCTCCGGCGAGCAGTCCGTTCCGACCGGCGGCGTTGACCGCGACCGTCGCGAACACGCCTGTGACGATGGCGCCGAACGCGCCGCCCACGCCGTGGATGGCGAAGACGTCGAGCGCATCGTCCACGCGCGATCGCAGCCGGAGCTGGCTTGCGCCATAGCAGACCAGCGCGACCCCGAAGCCGATCAGGATCGCCGCCGCCGGCGACACGAATCCCGCCGCAGGCGTGATGGCCACCAATCCCGCGACCGCGCCAACTGCGGCCCCAAGCACGGACGGCGTGCCGCGGTGCAGCCACGAGAGGGTGACCCAGGTGAGGGCCGCCATGGCCGCCGCGGTGTTGGTGGTCACGAAGGCGACCGCCGCGACCCCGTTGGCCGCCAGCGCGCTGCCCGCGTTGAAGCCGAACCAGCCGAACCACAGGAGTGCGGCGCCCAGCACGGTCATGGTCACGTCGTGCGGCTCGGTGCTGCGGTCCACGAGCCCGATGCGCCGGCCCACGATGAGCGCCGCCACGAGGGCAGACACCCCCGACGAGAGGTGAACGACGGTCCCGCCCGCGAAGTCGAGCACGCCCAGGTGCGCAAGCCAGCCGTTCGGCGACCAGACCCAGTGCGCGATCGGCGCGTAGACCAGCGTCGACCACGCGACGCTGAACAGTACGAACGCCTTGAAGCGCTTGCGCTCGGCGAATGCCCCGGTGATCAACGCGGGCGTGATGATCGCGAACATCATCTGGAAGGCCATGAACGCGAGGTGCGGGGTGGTCGGCGCGTACACGTCGCTCGGTGCGCCGGTGACGCCCTCGAGGCCGGCCCACTGCAGGCCGCCGATCAGGCCAGCTCCGGTATCGGGCCCGAAGGCCAGGGAGTAGCCCCACAGAACCCAGGTCACGCTCACCAGGGCGAGGATGAAGAGGCTGTGCATGATCGTGGAGAGGACGTTCTTGCGACGCACGAGGCCGCCGTAGAAGAAGGCCAGGCCCGGGGTCATGAGCATGACCAGGGCGGTGGAGATCAGGAGCCAGGCTGTGTCGCCGGAGTCGATCGCATGGGTCGCGGGTGGCATGCCTCTCCCCTTGGTGGGTTGGTTGTCCTCCTGAGCCTATGGACCGATGGTGCCGTGCTGCCACCCTCTGAGCGCAGCCGTCTGCCACCAAGCCTTGTGCAGAGTGCACAAGGACGCCAACTCGGCGGAGAAGCGCTATGTCCTCAAGGGACGGTCAGAGCCGGGCGCGGCGTGGCCTGTCCGGAGCTGCCACCGATGGGCGCGATGGCCGACCCGACCACCTCGCCGTTGATCGCGATGTTGATGACCCAGCAGCCAGTGGTGCTGATGCGGACCCTGACGAAGTAGTAGTGCGCGCCGCTTCCCGATGTATCGGGACCGCCGAGTTGGGTGCCGGTCGAATCGATCTCCCCGGAGATGGGTCTCACGTCCGCAAGCGGCTGAGCCCAGGCGGTGATGGACTGCCCCGGCTCCGCGGGTGGGGACAGCCGAAACAGCATCAGGTAGCTGAAGTCGCCAACGTACCAAGTGGCGGTGTCGTCGGGGAGCACGAGCCAGGCGCGCGGCCCGCCCGTCTCGCGGTAGCCGCCGAACTCGTCGATGGGCGACGGCGGGCAGCCATCGGCCATCAGCGTCGGCTCCCAGTCCGAATCCACGCCAACGAGGCTCGTCCGGCGCGTGGAGGGATCGAAGATGCAGCCCATCCGACCGATTGGCGCGGGGAACATCGGACCGGAGTAGTGCTCCTGCCAACCGACCCACT
>VBKA01000267.1:5398-7652 GCA_005879815.1 Chloroflexota bacterium | reverse complement strand
GGCTTCATGGCGTGTTCCGAGATGAACTCGACGAGGTTTGGGTATTGGTTGACAGCGAACGGCTGGAGCATGGTCTCCGCCACCTCTGCAACCTCCGCCGTCGTCTTGAACGGGAGATTCATCTTCGTCAGCGCGAAGCCGTAGATGTAGCTGTCCAAGAGCGAGTACGCGTGGGCGGCCATCTCGATGCTGAAGCCTGCCGCGCGAAGTCTGCCGATCACCGCGTCGTGATGTCGCAGGTTCGCTGGACCGGGATTTCTCCGCGACTCCATCAGGCCAGTGGCCCAACGGTGGTGCGACAGGGTATCGCGGACCGAGATGGCCCTCCGTCGCATGGCGGTCTGCCAGTCGCCTCCGCCCGAAGGCACGCCGATCTCGGTAAAGACGACGTCGACCATCGCATCGACCAGGTCGTCCTTGTTGGCGACGTGGCGGTACAGCGTCATCGGCGCAACGTCCAGCTCCTCGGCAAGCGTCCGCATGGTCAAGGCCTCCAGCCCGCCGGCGTCTGCCCGGCCGATCGCAGTTCGAAGGACCTGCTCCCTGCTCAGGCGGCCTCGTGACCGAGCTTCGGATGTCGCGCCTGGGGCCATTCGAGTCCTCATGTTGACGGCTTACAGCGTACGCAGTAGCGTGTACAGCATACACCAAACAGCGTACGCAGTACGCCGAGATGCGAGCGAGATACGTGAAGGAGGGCGAGGCACGCGATGAAGGCAATCGTTCAAGACAGGTACGGCTCAGTCGAGGTCCTGGAGACGCAGGACATCGAGAGGCCTGAGATCGGCGACGGCGAAGTGCTGGTGCGTGTGCACGCCGCATCCATCCATGTCGGCGACTGGATCCTGATGACAGGCGTGCCGTACGTCATGCGCTTCGCGACCGGGCTGGGCAAGCCAAAGAACCGCGTTCCGGGAACTGATATCGCCGGGACTGTCGAGGCGGTTGGCAGAGACGTGCAGCGCCTTCGAGTAGGTGACGAGGTGTTCGGATGGTGCGATGGCGCCTTCGCGGAGTACGCGTCTGCAGCCGAGGATCAGTTGATCAACAAGCCAGCCAATCTCACGTTCGAGCAGGCTGCGGCCGTCGGGGTCTCTGCTACGACCGCCCTCCAGCTCTTGCGCGATGACGGAAAGGTCCAGCCAGGACAGAAGGTCCTGATCAACGGTGCGTCCGGCGGGGTGGGCACGTTCGCCGTCCAGATCGCCAAGGCCCTCGGTGCCGACGTCACCGGGGTCACGAGCACGAAGAATGTCGAGATGGTCCGCTCCATTGGGGCCGACCATGTCATCGACTACACCCACGACGACTTCACGAAGGGCGCCGAGCGCTACGACCTCATCCTCGATAACGTGGGGAATCACTCGATGTCGGATACGAGGCGCGGACTCACCCCAAACGGAACACTGATCTCCAACGGCGGGGGCCATTCCGACGGGAAGCTCGGTCGCACGATGCGGGCCATGCTTGTCTCGATGGTTGTCCGCCAGCAGGCCAGCCCTACGGTCAAGACTCAGAACCACGACGATCTGGTCGTTCTGAAGGGCCTCGTCGAAGCCGGGAAGGTGACGCCAGTCATCGGTGGGACGTACCCCCTCAGTCAGACTCCCGCGGCGATCGGTCATGTCGCGGCTGGACACGCCCAGGGCACGGTCGTTATTTCCGTCCCGATGCAATCCACGGGTGCCTTCGCCACGGCGAGCACGATGACACCCGCCGTCGCGTCAACTTGACCCATCTCCAAGTCAACGACCATGAAGAGGTAACACCATGATCACCGCGACCGCGCCCTACGCCGCCCGTCTCAACATTGACTACCCGGAACGGCTCAGCCGAATCACCACGTTCTTTCGGCTGATCTGGATCATCCCGATCGCGCTCGTCCTGGGCCTGCTCACCGCGAGCGGCAACCAGACCATGGTCACCGCGAGCGGCGAACAGCTGCGGAGCGTTGGCGGCGGCCTGTTGGCTGGCCTGGCGGTCGCGACTGCCCTGATGATCGCGATCCGCGAGCGCTACCCACGCTGGTGGTTCGACTTCGCCCGAGAGCTGACGCGGTTCGGGACGCGGGTCGGTGCCTACCTGGCCCTGCTTACCGATCGCTATCCCTCGACGGTCGAGGAGCAGACCGTGCACCTCGAGCTCGACTACCCCGACGTCAAGAGCGACCTCAACCGCTGGCTGCCGCTCGTGAAGTGGCTGCTGGCGATCCCGCACTACTTCGCGCTCATCGTGCTGTGGGTCGCCGCGATCG
>VBKA01000267.1:0-5300 GCA_005879815.1 Chloroflexota bacterium | reverse complement strand
CAGCCTGAAGGCCTAGCAAGGATGCCGGCCGTACCGTCCATGATCGGCAAGACGGTGCTGGTCACCGGCGGAACCGGGGGGATTGGCATGGCGGCTGCGATTGGCCTGGCTTCCATCGGGGCCCGCGTGGGCATCACCGGCCGCGGGCGGGCCCGGGCCGAGCAGGCAGCCGCGGCAATCGTCCGGGAGTCGGGCAATCCCGCCGTGGACGTCTTCGTGGCGGACATGTCGTCGCAGGCCGAGGTGCGGCGGCTGGCCGCGGAGGTTCTGTCGCGATATCCGCGGCTGGATGTGCTGCTGAACAACGTCGGCGGGTTCTGGGCCCACCGCCGAACGACTGCTGACAGCCTGGAGCACACGTTCGCCCTGAATCACCTCGCGCCGTTTCTGCTGACGAGCCTCCTGCTGGAACGGCTCATGACCAGCGCACCGGCGCGGGTCGTGACGGTCTCGTCAGGGGCCCACACCACCGGGAAGCTTGACTTTGGCGACCTGATGGGCCAGCGGAAGTACTCCGCACAGCGGGCCTACAGCCAATCGAAGCTGGCGAATGTGATGTTCACCTATGAACTCGCCAGGCGGTTAGCAGGGACCGGCGTCACCGCGACCGTGCTGCACCCCGGCGTGACCCGCACCAACTTCGGCGCAGAGGACCAGGCCGCCTTCTTCAAGGTGATGCAGCCGCTCGCGCGCCCGTTCCTAAAAGCTCCCGCCGATGGTGCGGCTACCCCGATCTACCTCGCCTCCTCAGGAGAGGTCGAAGGGGTCACTGGTCGGTATTTCGCCAAGCGCAAACCGAAATCCTCGAACAAGGCCTCCTACGACACCGCGGCGGCGGCCCGACTTTGGCGCGTGAGCGCCGGTCTTGTCGGCCTCCCGCTCGACCCGATTCCAGCGGCCCGCAGATCCGGGGAAGGGGGGCGCCCGGGGGCGCGTGCCATCAGCAACGCTGGAGCCTGAGCGAATTGTGAGCAATACGAACTGCGCCTTCATTGACAACCGAGACCCGTCACCGAAGAGAGATTTTGGAATGGCAATACGGGTTAAGACTGGTTCGCTAAGCAGCTACGGCGATCCGCCGATCGCGACGACCCGAAGACCCGGCCGTCAATCACGGCTGGCATCGTGGGGGTGCCCCGCACGGTGATGGACCACTGCTGTTCACCCGTTAGGGCGTTGAACGCTCGGATGGTCTGGTCCGCGCTGCTGACGTAGGCGATGTTGCCAACAAGACCTGCGAGCGTGCCGAGGCTGCCGCCGGTGTGGGCGGTCCAGCGTTGGGCTCCGGTGGCGGCGTCAAGAGCGTAGACATTGCCGTCGTCCGAAACGGCGTAGACAAGACTGTTGGCCAGCCCACCCATGTGCACCTGCCGACCGGCAGGAGAAGCGAACGACCACAGGAACGATCCGTCGCGGATGTCGAGCGCCACGAGATCGTGCGGAGGTGCGTTGGCGTGCAGCCCTCGGCCGACGTACACCCGCCCATCTCCAACCGCGGGCGTCCCGACCTCGCCTGGTCCGAGCTGCGCCCTCCAGAGTTCGCGATGCGTCGCGGCGTTGATGGCCGAGAATTGACCTCCCGTAGAGCCCACGTAGATCACACCGCCGGCAAACGCGGGACCTCGGGTTACGGCACCGCCGACATCGAGTGACCACGCCTGCTTGCCAGTATGGGGATCGATCCTGAACAGCCTGCCGTCTTCATCACCGACGAACAGCGCCCCATCGGCGATCAACAGCGACGCAGTTATCGCGCCACCGCCGATCGTCTTCTGCCAGGCACGGGCTCCGTCGGTCGAATTTGAAGCGACGACTGTCCCAGCGTCGGTTGCTGCAATGACGAGGCCGTCGATCAGGGCGGGTGAGCTCCGACTCGTGCTCTCTAGACCAGCCGTCCACAACTGTCTGCCGGTCCCTTCATCCAGGGCCGCCAGCGTCCCGCTGGCGTCAGCGACGATAACGCGCCCGCTCGCAACAACCGGCATGATGCTGAATGGGATGGCGCCACCCCGCGCAACATCCCACGTGATGACCGGCTTGCCGGTTGGGCCGGGCCCGGGCATAACTCCCGTGCGGTCTGGCCCGCCGTGATACAAGGTCAGGCTGCCAAGGGGTGGGAGCGCGTATTTGCGCAGTGACGCCTTTGACCAGCCTGGAGCGCGCTCGCTGGCGAGGTAGATGGCATTACCCTCTGTGTCCACCACGCCGGTCTCGCCACCTGTCGACCAGGCGCGGAGTTGCCTGCCGCTGGGGTCGAGCTCGACGAGCAACGGTGACGATGTCCGCCCGATGTTCGCGAAGACATGTCCGTTGGCGTCGACTGCCAGTCCACCTAGCTCGCCTCCCGCAATTCGTATTTCGTGATCCGGAACGGCGCCTCGCCTGACCGATACAGGAAACCAGCAGTGTCGAGAGCGATGAAGATGCCTGCTTCGGTCGTGATCGTGCCGAACTTCCGCAGAAACGTACCGCTTGTGTCGAAGGCCTGAACGTCCCCGCGGTCGTCATCTGCAACGTAAACGGTCTTGCCGTCGGTGACGATGCCGAACGGTTGAACAAACTGGCCGTCGCCGCTTCCGAATCTGCCCCATTGGTCCACAAACCGCCGCTCAGCATCGAATTTCTGGACGCGATGATTTCCTACGTCAGCGACGTAGAAGGTGCCGTCGGGTGCAAAGGCGATGCCGCCGGCGGCCTGCGGTTCCTGCCGATGCGTGTTGAGATCGAGCTGACCCGGCGCCCTTCCGGGGGTTCCCCAGGACTCCAGATATCTGCCATCCGGGGCAAAGATCCAGTACTGGTTTGCAAATGAATCGGCCACCCAGATGTCCCCGGTCTTCGGATCGATCGCTGGCCACCACGTCTGGCAGCAGGGCGTTGGCTGCGTCGGCCCGCTCTTCTCCCAAAGGAGCTTCAGGCCAGCCAACGGGGACGCGGTGGGCACCGGGGCGGATGCGCTTGCGCGGGACGTCCCGGTGCTCTGGTTCCCTGCCCCGAAAAGGCCAGCTCGTCCGATGATCACGGCAGATGCAGCGATCGCGAGTGCAACGCCTCCGACTCCGGCGGCAATGAGCGCGCGCTGGGTAGTCGACCATCGGCGCGAAATCGGGATCGGTGCCGCGGTGGCGTCGGCTACCTCGACCCGGTAGAGCGCGATCGGCTCGGCGATGCCCTTGAGAGTCGGCCGCCCGCGGGACGTGAACCGGTACCGGCCGCTGGTGCGAGTTAGCGAGCGGACAGTATCGGTGACGAGGACCTCGCCGA
This sequence comes from Chloroflexota bacterium, assembly GCA_005879815.1. Lineage (GTDB taxonomy): Bacteria > Chloroflexota > Limnocylindria > QHBO01 > QHBO01 > CF-82. The sequence continues at coordinate 2,036 of VBKA01000267.1, read as the reverse complement.
TGCTGGCTTGGGAACATACCCGCGCCGCGAGATTTACAGCGGTCCCAACGTAGCCTTCGGGTCGCTCCTCAGCCTCACCGGCGTGGATCCCGATGCCGACCTTGATCGGCTGTTCTGGCTTTTCGGCGGTTGCCCTCGATGCGGCGGCAGCGATTGCGAGGCCAGCCGCCACGGCCCGACTGGCGGACGGGAAGACGACATAGAAGCTGTCACCCTCGGTCTTGATCTCCGCGCCGCTGAGATCGGCGATGACGGCGCGAACGAGGGCGCGGTATCGGTCGAGCAAGTCGGCGGCGGCGCCATCGCCGCGTGCTTCCGTGAAGGCGGTGAAGCCGCGTAGGTCAGAGAAGAGGAAGCCGTGGGTCAGCTGCCCGACGGCGGACGATTCGGTCAACTCAGCTCTCGGGATCCGAATCTGGACGACATTCTCCGGGCTCGGTCAACGACGGCTGCCTCGTATTGCAGCTCGAATCGCCACGCCTCGCGCTCCTACCAGCTGTGTCGCTGACCATTGCCCAGCTTGCGACCGTATAGCGTTATCGGTTTCATTGAACACTTGGGCCCGACTCACAGCTCGGAGCCCTCTTTCGGTCGCCATCCGTTTGCCGTCGGCAATGCCAGGCATGCAGGTAGGATCCATGCGTGATCTATGACCCCAGGATGAGGACGCCTGGGTCAACTACTGGGTCGCCGCGCAGAGAGGTCTTGGGGATGAAGCTCTCCACAAACGTCTTGGCGCTTGCCGTAGCGTTGGTGGTGAACGTCCTGCTAGTTATCCTGTTGACTCCGATCGGCTTTGAGACCCGCCCAGCAACCGATTTGAAGACCGTTGGCTACATAGCAATCGGTACCATTTTTGCAGGTCTCATCCTGGACTTGGCGTCAATCGTCCTGCTCTTCAGGAGAGTTAGATTGGCTTCGAGTCTGGCGATCGTCGGCTCGATCCTCTTCTTCTTTCCCATTTTCGGAGACCGAATCGGGTCCTTCTTCTCAGTGCCTACCCCTCCCGCAATTGACTTCCTCGAATACGTCTTCTTTGTCGTACTACTCGTAACTCTCTTCCTAGCCTCGAAGGTCTACAGGGAGAGCAATCCCTCTCCCGGTTGACGAATTCAGGGAGGTCCACCTCGCAGGCCGGCTGAGGAGCACGTCCCGCAACGGCGGGTGTTCTAGTCAAACTGAGAGACACCCTCAGGGGCGCGGGCATCGAAGAGATGGGGCGTTGAGCGCGACGTCGGTCTGGCTCGGATTTTCGCTACAGCCGACTCTTGTCGCTGCGATGGCGCGGCTGTATGGTCTGGCCCCCGACACCGGTCCGCGACCGAAGCCCAAATCCCGTCGGAGCTTAGAGAGCTCTCGCCTCAGTTGGCTCCGCGGGACTTCACGGTGAGGGGGATTGTGGAGGCTTTCGCGACATGATCGAGACCTCGGAAGAGGTGCTGGGGATGCTCACACCTCCTCGAGCGGACGAACCGGATGTGGGCGTCACCATGCGCCGCGTTGACGATCAGATTCGCTGGTACGACCACAAGGCGTTCGTTAACAACCTCGCCCACAAGAGCCTGCGGGTGGCATCGATCGGTGCGGCAGCCGCCATTCCGGTGCTCGCCGTTTTCGGCGCGCGTCCCGAGGTCATGGCGATTCTCGGTGCGGGAATCGTTGCCTCCGAGGGGATTCAGGAGCTGTTCCAGCTGCAGAGCAATGGCGTCGTCTTCATTCGCACACGCGAGGGGCTCAAGAGGCAGAAATATCTCTACCTTTCACGCGCGGGGTTGTACGCCCGAGCCCGTGACCCACATCGCATGCTCGCCGAGCAGGTGGAGGCGCTCGTCGCGCAGGAGACCTCGGGATGGGTGTCGCTGGAGAACCTGGACACTGGCTCGGCTGGCCACCAGGACGTTTCGGGGCACAACGGCTCGAGCTAATGCTTGCGACCCTCCTCGAGCCATCCGGTTCGCCCAGGCCCGCGGTGGCCACACTGCGGACAGCGAACCGATCCGGACATGGAGAAAGCCTCCGAAGCAGCGGGTTTTGGA
>VBKA01000063.1 GCA_005879815.1 Chloroflexota bacterium | reverse complement strand
AACCACGACGAGCTCACTCTGGAGATGGTGACCGACGACGAGCGCGACTACATGTGGAACGAGTACGCCATCGATCCGCGCGCGAGGATCAACCTGGGCATCCGCCGCCGCCTGGCGCCGCTGGTCGACAACAGCCGGCGCCGCATCGAGCTGCTCACGTCGCTGCTGCTTTCGCTGCATGGGACCCCGGTCATCTACTACGGCGACGAGATCGGCATGGGCGACAACCTCTACCTCGGCGACCGCAACGGCGTCCGCACGCCCATGCAGTGGAACGGCGATCGCAACGCGGGCTTCTCGCGCGCCGACGTCCACGCCCTCTACACGCCGCTGGTCGCAGACCCCGTCTATGGCTACCAGGCGGTGAACGTGGAGGCCCAGCAGCGCGTGCCCGGCTCGCTCCTCAACTGGATGAAGCGCATCATCCGGGTCCGTAAGTCGTACCCCGTCTTCGGGCGCGGCACGCAGACCTTCCTGCGGCCGGAGAACCGGCGCGTGCTCGCCTACATGCGCGAGCACGAGGGCGTCGAGATCCTGTGCGTCGCCAACCTCTCGCGCTTCGCGCAGTACGTCGAGCTCGACCTCTCCCGCTTCGCGGGCCGCACGCCGGTCGAGCTGATCGGACGGGTGCACTTTCCGAGGATCGGCGAGCTTCCCTACCTGCTCACCCTGGGCCCGCACGACTTCCTGTGGTTCGAGCTGACCTAGGGGCCGATGCGTCGGCGCTGACAAGGCCTGCATGGCTGTCGGCCCAGCGTTGGTACGGTGCCAACGACCGCCAGCTGGTGAACGTGGAGCTGGCCGATGCGGCGGCGCTGCCCATGCCGCCCTCCGACTTAACTGCCTGGTTGCTCGTGCTGGAAGCATCGTTCGCGATGGGTCCGTCGATCTCCTACCTGGTCCCGGCGATCGGAAACGGGGCGGAGCCGCTTCGAGAGCCGCGTGACGCGGAGGGGGCATGGAGGGCGCTCGCTTCCGCCATCGCGGACGGGCAGGTCCTCAACGCGTCAGTCGGCTCGTTCCGCTGCGAACCGGCGCCGGCTGCCGGCGAGCTGCTGCCGGATGGCGCGTCATCGATCGCCGACCTCGTCGAGCATCGCCTGGGCGTGGAGCAGAGCAACACCTCGGTGACGCTTGGGGAAGGGCTGTTCCTGAAGCTGTATCGCCGGCTGCAGGCCGGCGAGAACCCGGAGCTCGAGGTCGGCGCCTTCCTCGAGTCGGTCGGTTGTCGGGTCGCCCCTCGCATCGTCGGCTCGCTGCGCTACCTGGGACCGGACGGCCATGCCGCGGCGGCCGTGCTCCAGGAGCGCGTCCCGGCTCGATCCGACGCATGGCGGCAGCTGCGTGCCCTGCTCGCCGGCGACGGGGGCGGGCCGCAGGGCGCCATCGGCGCCGCTCGCAAGGTCGGAGCGGTGACCGCCGAACTGCACCGTGGCCTTGCGGCGCGACCTCAAGACCTCGCCTTCCCCCTGCGCCAGGCCACGCCGACCGAGGCGCGCGCCTGGCGGGATGGCGCGCTCAACCAGCTCCAACAGGCGCGCTATGCGCTGGAGGGCGACAATCGCACCGCCCTGGATCGGCTGGCCTCGGGCATCCGGGCGCGGCTCGAGGTGGCCTTCCGAGCGGCAGGTTCGGTGTGGGTGATGCGCGTCCACGGCGACTACCACCTCGGCCAGCTGCTGGTCACCGACGACGGCTACCGGGTCATCGACTTCGAGGGGGAGCCGGCACGGCCACTGGCCGAGCGCCGCGCGCCGCAGCCGCCGGAGCGTGACCTGGCCGGCATGCTCCGTTCGCTCGACTATGCCGCCCGCACGGCTCAGCGCGGAACGCACGCTGCCGGTTTCGATGCCGACCGCTGGGTGGCGGAGGCACGCGACGCGTTCCTGACGGCCTACACCGCCGCCGCGCCCACGCCACCCATCGCCCCGCTGCTGGCGGGGCTGGAGATCGAGAAGGCCTGCTACGAGGTCCGCTACGAGGCCGCCAACCGCCCGGACTGGGTCTGGCTGCCGCTCCAGGCGCTGACCCGTATAGCCTGATTTCATGACCCTGTTGTAACGGCATACTTTGCTCGATGATTCGGCGGCTCCTCGCCCTCTGGATGCCTTTCGTCATGTGCACCTCGTGTGCGCTCGCCTCGCCGCCCCAGGTCCGCTGTGTTGAGCTCGGGGCGGAGCAGTGCGCGACAGGCGCTCTCGCAATCGCTGCGGAGATGGGACTTGCGCATCCAATCCAGCGCATCGGCCTGTACGGATACCGCGGGTGTTTGGGCTACTGCCCGCTGAATCCGCCAGAGCAGCTTGAGGCCATCGGCGCGGTTGCCTTCGCAGATGGCTCCCCTGACGCTGTGGTCACGGTCAACGGTCTCGAACGAGGCTCCCTCTCGATCACGCCAACGGAGGGCTTGACGCCCGCGCCGGTGCTGGCGATGGCGGGGTTCCCGAAGCGGTGAGGATATGGCGCGGGTCGCCCTATCCGCTTGGCGTTTCCTGGGACGGAGGCGGGGTCAACGTCGCGATCTACAGCGAGCACGCCAGCGCCGTCGAGCTGTGCCTGTTCGGGGCGGACGGATCGCGAGAGCAGCGCATCCGCCTCCCCGACCGCTCCAACTTCGTATGGCACGGCTACCTCCCCGACCTGCGCTCCGGCCAGCGCTACGGATTCCGCGTCGAAGGTCCGCACGCGCCGCGCGAAGGCCATCGGTTCAACCCCCACAAGCTCCTGCTCGACCCGTACGCGCGCTGGATCGACGGCACCATCACCGTCACCGATCGGCTCTTCGGTTACCCACTGGGCAACCCGCACGTCGACCTGGCATTCGACGAGCGCGACTCTGCGCCCGACTTGCCCAAGTGCGTGGTAGTGGATGGCGCCTACGACTGGGGCGACGATGCGCCGCCCAGGATTCCGTTCGAGCGTTCGCTGATCTACGAGGTCCACGTCAAGGGCTTCACCGTGGCCCATCCCGAGGTGCCGGCCCATCTGCGCGGCACCTACCGCGGGCTCGCATCGCCGCCCGCGCTCGCGCACCTGCAACGACTGGGCGTCACCGCCGTCGAGTTGCTGCCGGTCCACCACCACGTCACCAACCGCTTCCTGCTCGAGCGCGGGCTGGTCAACTACTGGGGCTACAACAGCATCGGCTTCTTCGCGCCCGACTCGCGCTTCGCCACGCACGGCGGCGATCCGGTGCGCGAGTTCCGCGAGATGGTCAGGGCGCTGCATGCCACGGGCATCGAGGTGATCCTCGACGTCGTCTACAACCACACCGGCGAGGGCGACGAGCGGGGCCCGACGCTGAGCTTCCGGGGCATCGACAACGCCGCGTACTACCGCCTCGTCGCCGACGAACCCCGGCGCTACATGGACTACACGGGCACCGGCAACACGCTCGACGCGACCCAGCCGCGGGTGCTCCAGCTGATCATGGACAGCCTGCGCTACTGGGTCACCGAGATGCACGTCGACGGGTTCCGCTTCGACCTCGCCTCGGCCCTGGCGCGTGAGCTGCACGACGTCGATCGGCTTGGCAGCTTCTTCGACATCATCGGCCAGGACCCGGTGATCAGCCAGGTGAAGCTCATCGCCGAGCCCTGGGATCTCGGTGAGGGCGGCTACCAGGTCGGTAACTTCCCGGTGGGCTGGAGCGAGTGGAACGCGCGCTACCGGGACAGCGTGCGCCGCTTCTGGAAGGGCGAGGGCGGCCAGGCGGCCGAGCTGGCCTATCGGCTGAGCGGCTCCTCCGACCTGTACGCCGATGACGGACGCCAGCCGCACGCATCCATCAACTTCGTGACCGCCCATGACGGGTTCACGCTGCGCGACCTGGTGAGCTACGAGGAGAAGCAGAACGAGGCCAACGGCGAGCGCAACCGCGACGGCACCGACGACAACCTCAGCATGAACTTCGGCGTCGAAGGCGAGACCGATGACCCGGCGGTCCGCGAGGCGCGGCAGCGCCAGGTACGCAACATCCTGGCCACGCTCGTGCTGAGCCAGGGCGTGCCGATGCTGCTGGGCGGCGACGAGCTGGGCCGCACCCAGTGCGGCAACAACAACGCTTACGGCCAGGACAGCGAGCTGAGCTGGTTCGACTGGAACCTGGCCGATGACCAGCGCGCCCTCATCGACTTCACGGCTCAGCTGGTCGGCATCTTTCGCGCGCACCCGGTGCTGCACCGCCGCCGATTCCTGCAGGGGCGGCGCATCCGCGGATCCACGATCAAGGATCTGACCTGGTACGGGCCGTCGGGCAGCGAAATGAGCGACGAGGAGTGGGGAGCGGAGGGCGTCCGCACCCTGGGCCTGCGCCTGGCCGGGAGCGCCATCAGCGAGCCAGACGAGCACGGCAGGCCAATCGTCGATGACACGCTGCTGCTGATCCTCAACGCCGACGAGGCACCCGTCGAGTACCGCCTCCCGTCGGACCATGGACATACCTGGGAGCTGCTGATCGACACTACCTCGGCCTCCATCCCCCCTCATTCCGACCCATCTGCACTGCGCGGCGGGAGCGTCTGCCGCGCCGAGCCGCGCTCGTTCCTTCTCCTGCGGCAGCAGCCCCTCTAGGACGCGCCAGGACGCGGCGGTCGATGGCTCGCACCAGGCCGCCCGGGAACGCGCCTGCTCCTGACGCGCCCTCGCCCGTCCTTTCGCGGTGGACCGACGCGTTCGGCGCGGAGCGCATGGTCAGCGCCGCGACCCGAGCTGCATTGCGGGACGCCCTCCGCGAGCGTCCGGGCAGGAGGCGCCGGGAGCCGGATCCGATCGTCCTCGGCCGCCCTGGCGACCTGCTCGCGGGCCGCCGAGAGCTGGTCCTCGAGGACGGCACCAGCCTCGGGAGCATCAGCCGCATTCCGCGCGACGTGCCGTTCGGGTACCACCTCCTCAGATCGGATCGGGCCGAACAGCTGTTGATCGTGGCGCCACCTCGCTGCGCGCTGCCGGCGGGGTACCGCGAGTGGGCGTGGGCGGTGCAGCTCTACGCGGCACGTTCCCGAAGAAGCTGGGGGATCGGAGACCTCGCCGACCTGCGCGCCCTCGGCGCATGGTCTCGGTCGATAGGGGCGGGCGCGGTGATCGCCAGTCCCATGGGCGCTCCGAATCCCGGCCCCGAGCCAGAGGAGAGCCCCTACTTCGCCAGCACGCGCCGGTTCCGGGATCCGCTTCTGCTGCAGATCGAGGCGATTCCGGGAGCCACCTCGATGACGGCTGCGATCGCACCCCTGGCGGCGGAGGCGCGGCGCCTCAACCGCCGGCGGCGCATCGACCGGCGCGCCGCATTCGCACTCAAGCGCGCGGCGCTGGAGGTGCTCTGGGACTCAGGTCGCGCGCTGGCGGGCGAGGTCGGGGAGCGGGTCCGCCAGTTCACCGCGGCGGGTGGGGATGCGCTCCGAGGATGGGGGACCTTCGCCGCGCTCAGCGAGGAACGCGGGACGGATTGGCGGACCTGGCCCGAGCCGTATCGACACCCAGGTTCACCGTCGGTGGCGCGCTATGCCGACGGGCACCGCGAGCGGATTGGCTTCCACAGCTGGGTGCAGTGGCTCGCGGACGAACAGCTGGGGGCCGCTGCGGCGACCGGTCCGCGGATCATCGCCGACCTTGCGGTTGGCTTCGATCCTGGCGGCTTTGACGCCTGGGACTGGCAGGAGGTGCTCGCGGACGGCGTGTCGATCGGAGCCCCACCCGATCCCTTCAACCTCGGGGGCCAGGACTGGGGCCTGCCACCGTTCGTCCCGCAGCGCCTGCGCCAGCGGCGCCTCCAGCCGTACGTCGAAACGTTGCGAGCCGCCCTCCACCATGCCGGTGGCCTGCGCATCGACCACGTCCTGGGCCTCTTTCGCTTGTGGTGGATCCCCTCGGGCCTTTCGCCCGGGCAGGGCGCGTATGTGCGCTACCCGTTCGACGAGCTTCTGGCGGCACTCACCATCGAGAGCATCCGCGCCGGGGCCATCATCATCGGCGAGGACCTCGGCACGGTCGAGCGCGGCGTTCGCCACAGGCTCGCCGCGCGCGGCGTGCTCTCGACGCGACTCGCGACGTTCGAGCGTCGGCCTCCGCGGGCCTACCCGCGTCGCGTCTTCGCTGCGATCACCAACCACGACCTGCCGACGATCGCCGGGGCTTGGAGCGGGCGTGACCTGGACGATCAGCGCGCGGCGGGCATCGACGCCGATCCACGACAGCTCGCGTGGTGGCGGAACCGGGTCGCTCGCCTCGCCGGGGTGCCGACAACCGCCTCGACCGGAGAGGCGATCCTCGCCGCCCACCGCGCCCTCGCGGCATCCCCCGCGTGCCTGGTGAGCGCCACGCTCGAGGACGCGCTTCTGGTCACCGAGCGGCCGAATATCCCCGGCACCGGCCCCCGCCGGCGCGCCAACTGGTCGCTCGCGCTTCCCGCGCCGCTCGAGCAGCTGACGAAGGATCCCTTCGTACACAGGCTGGGGAAGGCGATGCGTCGACGCTAGCCCGCCGGAGTCCGTCGCGGCTCCGGCGATGGTTCAGTCGTCCCCGCGCAGCACGAGGGTCCCGAGCGGCGGCAGGGCCAGCACCGCGGACGCGGGCTGCCCATGGTGAGGAACTTCCTCGGCGGTGATGCCGCCGAGGTTGCCGACATTGGAGCCGCCGTACTGCGACGAGTCGCTGTTGAGGACCTCCATCCAGTGCCCGGCGCGCGGAAGCCCGAGCCGGTAGGTCAGACGCGGCACGGGCGTGAGGTTCTGGATCACGGCCAGCACCTCATTCCCGGAGCGACGCAGGTACGAGACGACGGATCCCTCTATGTCACCCGCGTCGATCCAGGCGAAGGTCTCGGTCTCCTCGTCGGCCGCCCACAGCGCCGGGCTGGCGCGATACAGCGCCCCGAGATCCTCCAGGTAGCGGAGGAATCGCGCGCGCATCGGCTCATCGGCCGTCTCCCAGGGAAGGCTCACGTCATGGCTCCACTCCGACGCCTGAGCGAGCTCGGTGCCCATGAAGAGCAGCTTGCGACCCGGCTGGGTGTACTGGTTGGCGATGAGGCTGCGCAGGTTCGCGAAGCGGCGCCACTCGTCACCCGGCATCTTGCCGAACAGGGATCCCTTGCCATGGACCACCTCATCGTGGGAGAGCGGCAGCACGTAGTGCTCGGTGTGCAGGTAGAGACCACGGAAGGTGAGCCGATCGTGGTGATAGCGGCGGTGAATCGGCTCGTGCCGGAAGTAGTCGAGGGTGTCGTGCATCCAGCCCATGTCCCACTTGAAGCCGAAGCCCAGCCCGCCAAGGTACGTGGGCCGCGAGACCCCGGGGAACGCGGTCGACTCCTCGGCGATGGTGACGGCGCCGGGGAAGAGCCGGTAGGCGCGCTCGTTCACCTCGCGCAGGAAGGCGATGGCCTCCAGGTTCTCGTTCCCCCCGAACTGGTTCGGCGTCCACTCGCCCTTCTTCCGGGAGTAGTCGAGATACAGCATCGAGGCGACGGCGTCGACCCGCAGACCGTCGACGTGATAGCGGTCGAGCCAGAAGAGGGCGTTGGCCACCAGGAAGTTGCGTACCTCGGGCCGGCCATAGTCGAAGATCAGGGTTCCCCAGTCGGGGTGAAGTCCACGCTTCGGATCGGGGTGCTCGTAGAGGGCCGTCCCGTCGAAGCGACGCAGCGCGAAATCGTCGGCCGGGAAGTGCGCGGGGACCCAGTCGAGGATCACCCCGATCCTCGCCGCGTGCAGCGTATTGACCATCGCCGCGAAGTCGGTGGGCGTCCCGAATCGAGCCGTTGGGGCGTAGTAGCCGGTCACCTGATAGCCCCAGGAGCCGTCGAACGGGTGCTCGGCCAGCGGCAGGAACTCGACGTGTGTGAATCCGAAGCGGTGGCAATGCGCAGCCAGCAGCTCCCCGGCCTCCTGGTACCCGAGCCAGCTACCGTCCTCTTTGCGACGCCATGAGCCCAGGTGGACCTCGTAGGTGGCCATGGGGGAGCGGTACGCGTCGCGGCTCGCGCGTTCCGCCATCCACGCTCCGTCGCTCCACGCGAATTTGCCCGTCTCCCACACCCGCGCCGCCGTCTCCGGGCGCACCTGCATGGCAAACGACAGGGGATCCGCCTTCAGACGCAGGGAGCCGTCACGGCCCAGCACCTCGAACTTGTAGAGCTCGCCCTCCACCACGCCGGGCACGAACAGCTCCCAGACCCCTGAGCTGCCCAGGCTGCGCATCGGGAAGAGGCGGCCATCCCAGCGGCTGAAATCGCCGACCACACGCACGCTGCGCGCGTTCGGCGCCCAAACGGCGAATGCCACACCCGGCGCGCCGTCGATGGTCACCCGGTGTGCCCCCAGCACGTCGTACAGCCGCTCGTGGCTCCCATCGCCGATCAGGTGCAGATCCAGCTCCCCAATGGTGGGGCCGAACCGATACGGATCGTCGCGCTCCCATGTGGCACCGTCCTGGAAGGTGAACCGCAGCCGGTAGGCGCGGGGCGGATCGCTACCAGGGAGCAGGGCCGCCCAGGTCCCGTGGCCAGCCGGGCTCATCGGCACCGCCGAGCCGCCATCGGGCACCAGCATCACCGAGGCGGCCTCCGGATGGAAGGCGCGGACGATTGCACCGCCCGGTATCCGATGCGCGCCCAGGACGGCGTGCGGATCATGATGCTCGCCACGCGCCAGGCGGCCACCCTCGGCGTCGGGGATGGCGACGTTCCGGGTCGCGTCGGCCGCGGTGCGGGGCATCGGTCTAACCATACGTCTCACCCTGCGCAACGCGCGAATGGCCAGGTGCCCGTGCTAGGGTTCAGGCCGCGCCGGGCAGACGTACCGTTGCCCCGACGCCCCGGATGGGGCATCCTTCCAACGCCGCGGCAGCGGCCTTCAGTGCCCGGTCCAACGAGACCAGCCAACAGCTCCCGGAGGCATCTTGGGCATCTTCGACGGCCTGCTCGGCCTGCTCTCGCACGACGTCGGCATCGACCTCGGCACGGCCAACACGCTCGTCACGGTCCGCCACCGGGGGATCGTCATCAGCGAGCCGAGCGTGGTCGCCATGGACACCCGCAGCAAGCGGGTGCTGGCCATCGGCGCCGAGGCGAAGCGGATGGTGGGTCGCACCCCGGCCAACATCGTCGCCATCCGTCCGCTGCGTGACGGGGTCATCAGCGACTTCGACGTCACCGAGCAGATGATCCATTACTTCATCCAGAAGGTCCACGACCGATACGCGCGCATCCCGCGTCCGCGCGTCCTGGTGGGCATCCCCTCGGGCGTCACGGAGGTCGAGAAACGGGCCGTGCGCGACGCGACCATCAACGCTGGCGCGCGTTGGGCGCGGCTGATCGAGGAGCCGATGGCCGCCGCCATTGGTGCAGGCCTGCCGGTGAGCGAGCCGTCCGGGTCGCTGATCGTCGACATCGGTGGCGGCACGACCGAGGTCGCGGTGGTCAGCCTGGGCGGCATCGTCGTGAGCCGATCGAACCGGATTGGCGGCGATGAGATGGACACCGACATCGTCAGCTTCGCGCGCCGCGAGTACAACCTGCTGATGGGTGAGCGCACCGCCGAGGAGATCAAGATCGCCGTCGGCTCCGCCTATCCGGTCGCCAACCAGCGGACGGTCACCTTCCGCGGCCGCGACCTGCTGACCGGACTGCCGCGCAGCATCGAGGTGAGCGGCGAGCAGATCCGCGAGGCCCTCGAACCGACCGTGGCCCAGATCATCGAGGCCATCAAGGAGACCATCGAGGAGACACCGCCGGAGCTGGTTGCCGACATCATGGACCAGGGGATCGTCCTCGCCGGCGGGGGAGCGCTGCTTGCCGGCCTCGACCAGCGCGTCGCGGAGGCAACACAGATGCCGGTCCACATCGCCGACGATCCGCTCACCTGTGTGGTGCGCGGCACGGCGCGGGTGCTCGAGGACCTCGACAGCCTGGAGCGCGTGCTGGTCAGCGAGCAGTACAGCCGGGCGCCGCGCTAGCAACCCGCCTTCGGTCCAGAAGCGATGGTCAGCTCATCCAACCGGCGCTCGCGCGGCGGGCTGTGGTTCGCGGCGTTCACGGTCGCCTCCCTCCTGATGCTGCTGGCCTCGGGTACCGAGCCGGCGCTGCAGCTCAAACAGGCCAGCCGCCAGGCGCTGGAGCCGGTGCGCGCCGCGGTGGCGGGCGTGGGGCAGGGCGTCGTCGGCCTGTTCGGGACCATCGGCGAGATCGATCGGTTGCGGTCCGAGAACGATCAGCTGCGCAGCCAGCTTGTCGGACTCCAGCAGCGGGTCGCCGAGCTGACCGAGGCAGCCGCGGAGAATGTCGAGCTGCGCCAGCTGCTGGGCCTCACCAAATCGCTCAACCTGCGGCTGCTCCCGGTGCGCATCATCGCTCGCGATCCCTCGAACCTCTCGTGGGAGGTGGGGATCGACGCGGGCACCGATGCCGGCGTCAAGGTCGGGATGCCGGTGGTCGGCTCCGCCAACGGTGCGGGCGCCCTCGCCGGCACCGTCGTCAGCGCGGGCTCCAACACCGCCGAGGTCCGCTTCGTGGTCGACACGCGATCGAGCGTCGTGGCCGTCGACCAGCAGAGCCGCGCCCTCGGCGAGGTCCAGGGCCAGCTCGGCGGCCAGCTCGTCTTCGTCAAGGTGCCCATCACCGAGAAGCTCATTCCGGGCGACACGATCGCGAGCGCAGGCCTCAGCCTGGGCACCCAGCTCCGGTCCTCCTACCCCAAGGGCCTGCTGATCGGGACGGTCCAGGCCGTGCAGGCGGACCAGAACGCCCTGACCCAGACCGCGTTCGTGCGGCCCGCGCTTGACGTCCAGCGCATCGAACGCCTGCTGGTGGTCCTGGCTTTCACCAAGGACTGACGCCGACCTTTCGGGTGCCAGTCGCCTGGTGCACGGGAGCACTGGGCCCATCGGCCCCACGCGCGCGGACCATCGCGCCATAGGCTCGCCGGCCCCGGCTGCGTACGGTCTGTTCGGGCACCCCTCCGGGCAGGAGCGGCCGCCGCGAAACCACGCAAGCGACCTCCGAGGACAGACCATTGCCGGACCGGATCCGAGCCACGCTCATCGCACTCGTCACCATTTCGGCTGCCTTTGCGGCGCCCCTCGCCGTCCGCGCGGCGACCCCTGCCAAGGTGGTGATTATCGTCGGCCCGACGGGCTTGGTCACCTCCTCGTACCGCAGCCAGGGTGACCAGATCGCGGCGACGGCCGCCGCCGATGGCGCGACCGTGGTGAAGGTTTACTCGCCCAACGCGACCTGGGCGAAGGTCAAGGCCGCCGTCAACGGCGCCAACATCGTGATCTACCTCGGTCATGGCAACGGCTATCCGAACCCGTACACCACGACCTTCTATGGCGACCGGACCGATGGCTGGGGCCTGAACCGGACAACCACCAACGGCGACCGCGACAACTGGTCGACGACCATGGTGTACTGCGGAGAGAAGGCCCTGACCGGGTCCCTGACCTCCACCGACGGGAGCGCCCAGCGCACTTACTGCGCCGGCGGCCCGATCACTCCCGCCCCGGGCTGGGTCATGGTCTATGCCAACGCCTGCTATGCGCCAGGTGCGTCGGAGCCGGGGACGACACCGGCCACCGCCACCCAGGCACTGCAGCGAGCGAGCTACTACTCGCGCAAGGTGCTGGCCGCGCTGGGTGCCAGCGGCTACTTCGCCACCGACCACGGCGCAAGCCCGCTGGTGCACGACCTCCTGACCAAGGCCGGAGCGACCTACGGCGCCATCTACGCGGCGCACGTCCCCTCGGGCGTGACCGTCACCGATAACGCGCACCTGTTCATCAGCGGCGATCGCGTCAAGCTCGGCCGCCGATCGAGTGACCCCTACTACACGTACGCCTTCGCCGGGAATCCGTCGCGCACGTTTGGCGTGGGAACCTCGAGCGACAATCAGATGCCTCCCACGGTCGTGGGCCGTTCACCGCTGCCGGGTTCGACAGGTCAGACCATGACGCCTGCCGTGACCGTGCGCTTCAGCGAGCCAGTGACCGGTGTCGGGACCAACACCATGGTCCTCCGCCAGGGGTCCATCGTCGTGCCCGCCACGGTCACCTACACCGGCTCGACGCTGACGGCCGTGCTCCGGCCGGTCCGTCCGCTAGCGCCAGCGGCGACCTACTCGATGGCCCTCTCCGGCAGCATCCGCGATGCGTCCGGGAATTCACTGGGCTGGACCACCTGGTCGTTCACCACCACTCGTGCCGAGACCTACAGCCCCACGCGGTCGTTGAGCTTCGCCGCGGGGACCTACACGGGCTACCGCTTCAGCTCCACCGGTTCGGTCGTGGCCACACGCCGCTATACGTTGTCGCGCTCATCGAGCGCCCCGACGAGCCAGCGCAGCGCGGTCACGGGGCAGACCGGCGGCTGGTATTACGTGACCTCGGGTGTCTGGGCCGGCTACTGGATGCACGAGGCGACAAGCATCACGCTGCGCTGAGGAGTCCGGGGCAGTGCGGGGAGTTTCGTACCATTCCGTGCCCCAACGCTGGTCGGTACGTTGGCCAGGAATCGACTGCTGAGCAGTTCGAGCCTGCTGTATCCGAGGTAGCCCGCCCAGTGCGCCGTTCCCGACGTTCCACCTTCCTCCTCCTGGCTGTCACGGCCGTCCTGGCCGCCGCGACCTGCCAACCGGCGCTCGTCGTCGGACGCAAGTCAGCAGGGCAGGGCAGCCAGCCCGTTCCGCGGATCGCAGGCTCGGTCGTCCTGCCGAATGGTCGCGTTCTGCCGCCGGCTCCTCCCGGCCTCCTCGGGCCTTCCGAGATGGCAGTCCAGTGGCGAGCGCATGCCAATGACCAGATCTCGTTCCACCCGGGCGCCAAGCCGCGGAAGCTCGAGGATGCCCCGATCGTGCTGGCGGCCGCAGAGCCGTCGACCGCGAGCGGAACGGAGCTCATCCCGCTGGCCCCGACGGACGGCAGCGCCGCCGCTGCAACGCTCGCGTCGCTCCCGAACGGGCTGAGGAAGCAGGTATTCGGCTTCCTGCCATATTGGACCCTGAACGCCAGCGACCTGCAGTGGATGCAGTACGGCCTCGTCTCGACGATCGCCTATTTCGGTGTCGCCGCCCGCTCGAACGGCACGCTGGCGACGACAAGCACCGGCTGGAACGGCTGGAACTCGGCCGCCATGACCGGGGTGATCAACGCCGCGCATCGCAAGGGCGACAAGGTCGTGATCACGATCACCATGATGGCCTGGGACAGCGCCTCGGCCGCAGCGCAGGCAACCCTGCTGGGCAACGCCACGTACCGAACCAGGCTGGTCAACAACATCGTCGCCGCGGTGCGCAACCGGAACGCGGACGGCGTCAACCTCGACTTCGAGCCGCTCGCCACGACGCTGCGTGCCAGG
>VBKA01000062.1 GCA_005879815.1 Chloroflexota bacterium | reverse complement strand
GACGCGGGTGGAGACAAGATCGCCCAAGAGCTGGGGATTGCTCGCGCTGGCCTGCACGCTCGACGGCACCAGCATGGTCCCATCCGGCACCGTCGTGGTGTCGGCGCTCAATTGCTCGCTGGCCGCCTGTTTGAGTTGATCCCCGGTCACGTAGCGCCGGTCATACGCGAGGCTGCCGCTGAGCTGGAAGGTCGTCTTGTCCTTCGTGCCGACGAGGCCGGTCGGCACCGTCACCTTCGGGTCCTGCGGCCGCAACGGCGGGGCGTAGGTGCGCTCCGGATGGTCGGCGAGCTGGGCGTCCAGCTGGGCCGTGAGCTGCTGCTTGAGGCGTCGCACGAGGCCATCGACGTCGGCCTGCATTACCTGCGGACCTGTCCTGGACGTCCCGCCCGTCGTCGAGTGCTGATTGTCGACGCGCGGCCCGATCTGCGGGAATCCTGAGCTCAACCTGTCGTCGAGAGCCCTGTCAACGACCCGATTGATGGCGTGGGCCGCGACGTTGCCCAAGGTGCCCGCGCTGGTCGCGGTGACGTCCACGGACTTCCTGCCGGCGAAGAAGAACCCAGTTGCTGGCACGTTGATGGTCTTGTTGGTTGCGAACTCCTGGTCGCCAGCTGCCGCCAGCGTGCCTTTCGGGACCTGCACGGAATCGCTGCTGTAGTTGAAGAACGTGACGGTCCCCGCGGCCCGCGCGGTTCCGACGTCATAGGTCCCGGTGGCATTCCCGGCGAGTGAGCGGTCGATCCGTCCGCTATCCGATGCGGCCGGCAGGGTCACCACGTAATCCACTGGACCAATCGAAGTCGCGCTGGGCACGATCTGTACCGTCGCGGATGGGAGCACCGCGGCTACCAGGCCAGCGACCACGACCAGCCCCCCGAGCATGATGGCGAGGGCCGTCCGGCTTCTGCGCGCCATCGGTGCGGACCGAGCCGACCGTACCGCGGCTCTTGTGGTCGGAGCCGCCGCGGAGCCGTCCGGCTGGGCGACCGGCACCGGCACCGCCTGTGTGTCTTCGATGCGCGAAAGCCCAAGGCTGGCGGCGGCGCCGGCTGGCTGCGAAACCCGCGCTTCGGGTGCGAGACCGTGCACCACCGGCATGGCCGGCGGGCTGGCGGCGTCGCCGCGCACGACATGAATCGCGGCCAAAGGACGAGGCGCCGGCTGGGCAGACTGCTCGGGATCGCCGGCGTCGGCTCGCGCATCGGCGATCGATGCGAAGGCCGGGATGCCCGCCTCGGCAGCGAGGGTGCGGGCGGCCGGGTCGGCGACGAGGCTCAGCTGGATGCCCACCTCGTTCGCGTGCCGCGCCAGCAAGCGCAGACCGATAGAGCTCGAGGTGGCCTTCGAGCGGCCTGGCGCCACGAGCACCACCCGCGGCACCTCCGACTCGCGTACGCGGCGCACGACGGAGGGAATCTCGTCATCCGGCTCGAGGTAGAGGATCTGCGCCTCGCTGGCTGCGCCACTGGCTGCGCTGATCTCGGCCATGCGGCTACAGGTCCATGGCTCGCACGGCTTCGCGCATGGCACGCTCGACCGCCGTCGCCTGGGTGTCCAGGATCAAGCCCTGGTGCGCGAGCGCCATCGGCGTCACGTCCTGGCGGGTGACGAGCGTGCCGGTCGTGTCCCGCAGCCCGGCCACGTCGTCGGGTGCCAGCGGTCGGATCTCGGGCCGGCGCGCGAACGGCAGCCGCCGCCACCACGCGTCGCCCGCCAGCGCCGCGACGATCTGGGGCAGCCGAGCGCCTCCGCCGCAGAGAAAGATGCGCGCCGGCAGCAGCTCACCCTCGGCGAGGTCGCCGATCATCAGCTCGATGCCGTCCAGCCAGATCGACGCATCCGCCTGGAGCGCAGCCTCGAGCTCGTCGCGCGGGACGGCGGCCTCCGGAAGCTCCTCGCCGTCGGCGGCCGCGACCTTCAACGCCTCGGCACGCGCAAAGGTGAGCGCGAACCGCTCCGCCAGTCCCTTGGTGAAGGCGCGACCGCCGAGCCCAAGCATCTTGGTGCCCGCGATGCCCCCGTGCCGCACCAGCGCCACGTCGGTGGTGCCGCCGCCGACGTCGACGAAGACCGCGCCGCTGTCGCCCAGCTCACCGGGCGCCAGGCAGGTCGCCACCGCGTACGGCTCCGCGATCACGCCGAGCAGCTGCAGCTGCAGCGCCGCCGCCACCGACTGCAGCGCGCCGAGATGCACCATGGGCGCAAACGCATTGAAGATGGACAGCTCCAGGTGTGCTCCGGTGAAGCCGATGGGGTTGCTGACCGGGTAGCCGTCGATCTTCAGCTCCACGATGGCGGCGTGCACGAGCCGCACGTCGAGCCGATCGATGCCGCTCTCCCAGCCGATGCGGCGCTCCGCATCGCGCAGCGCGTCGTCCTGCACACGCTCCACGACCTTCTCCAGCTCTCCCTCGTCGAGCGGTCGGCGCGGGTCGGAGCGGCGCGCGGCGAGCGACGCGGTGGTGCCCTTCACCAGTTCTCCGGCGATGCCGATCACCACGCTTCGTGGCTCGAGCGCCGCCATCTCGCGGGCCCGCGCCAGCGCGCGTGAGCAGTTGTCGACGACGGCGTCGATGTCCGTGACGGTGCCGGACTGCATGTGGCTCAGGCCCTGACGCTGGCGGCCGACGCCGCGGACGGCGCCGATCAACGTGCCGTCCGGTCCCGGTTCGGGAGTCACCACCAGCGCCTTGGCGAACTCGGTGCCGACATCGAGCGCCGCGATCGCGGCCGGTCCGCCGTTTGATGCCCGATGGCTGCCCGGCAGCCACCCGACCACGCGTCCCAGCAGACCCTGCATTGCCCCTCCGTGCCAGCCTGCTCAGCCGGACTCGAGGCGCGCCAGGCTCTCGAGAGCCAATCGGCCGGCCTCGCGCAGCGCGTCGTCGAGATGCCCGGGGTCGCGGCCGCCGGCCTGGGCGAGGTCGGCGCGGCCACCGCCCCCGCCGCCCATCAGCGGAGCGGCGGCGCGGACGATCGTGACGCTGTCGAAGCCCTCTCCGGCCAGGTCGCGACTCGCGGCCACCAGCAGCGTGGGCTGCCCATCCCCGTCGCCCGCCGCCACCAGTACGAAGCGGCCCGTCGCCGCGCGCAAGTCATCGGCCAGCGTTCGGAGGGTGACCGCATTGGCCTCCGGAAAGCGCTCGACCACGACACGCGTCTCCCCGGCCAGCTGCGCGCCTGCCAGCGCCTGAGCGGCGTCGAGCTTGCGGTTCGCCGAGGCGCCCGGTCGGCCGTCGTGGCCGCCGCGCTCCGCCTCGCGGAGTCTCGCCAGGAGCGCTTCGACCCGAACCGGCACGTTCTCGTCGCGCTCACCGAGCAGCTGCGCCGCGACGTGCAACGCCTCGAGGCGCCTCGAGACCAGCTCCTCTGCGGCCTCGCCCGTCACCGCCTCGATGCGCCGCAGGCCGGCGCCAACGCTTCCTTCGGACAAAATGCGCAGGGAACCGATCTGGCCCGTGGAGGCGACGTGCGTGCCGCCGCACAGCTCCTTGCTGTAGCCGTCGACCTGCACCACGCGGACCGACTCGGGCACGTACTTCTCTCCGAAGAACATATCCGCGCCCAGCTCCTGGGCGTCACTCAGGCTCATCCAGCTGGGCGTCACCGCCAGGTCGCGGCGGATCTGCTCGTTCACGCGCCGCTCGACCTCGCGGAGCGCCTCGCGCGGCGTAGGCGAGCTCGCCGGGAAGTCGAAGCGCAACCCGTCGGGCCCAACCCAGCTGCCTGCCTGCTTGGCCTGTTCGCCAACGACATCCCGCAGCGCCCGATGCAGCAGGTGCGTGCCGGTGTGGTTGCGCGCTGCGCCCCACCGCGCCTCCTCGTCGACGCGCGCCGCGACGAGGTCGCCGGCAGCCATCTCACCCTCGAGGCGTCCCACGTGCACGATGGCTGAGCCCATCCGTTGCGTGTCTGCGACGGCCATGCGCCCGCGGAGACCGATGAGCTCGCCACGATCCCCCACCTGCCCGCCACCCTCCGCGTAGAACGGTGTGCGCTCCAGCACGACCAGCGCCGGCTCCTCGTCGCCCGCCGTCACGCGAATAGCGGAGACCGGCAAGTCCCTGGCCCGCGTCTCGTTGGGGTAGCCGATGAACTCGGTTGGCAGCCTGGCCAGCTCCTCGTCCACCGGCAGCGCTGACCTCCGCACCGCGCGCGACCGCTCGCGCTGCTCGCGCATGGCCGCCTCGAACCCCTCGCGGTCAACGCCGACGCCTGAGTCCGCGGCGATCTCAACCGTCAGGTCGATGGGAAAGCCGAAGGTGTCGTGCAGGCGGAACGCGTCCGCACCCGGGATGGTGCCACCTCGCCCGGCGGCCTCAACCAGCTGTGCAAGCCGCTCGCTGCCTGCCTCGAGCGTCCTCGAGAACTTGCGCTCTTCCGCCTCGACGCCGGCCAGGATCTCGCCGCGACGCTCCGCCAAGTAGGGATAGGCCGTCCCCATGATGTCGATGACCACGCCGCACGTCTCCGACAGGAACGGGCGCTCGATGCCCATCAGCCGCCCGTGCCGCACCGCGCGACGCATGATCCGACGCAGGACGTAGCCGGCGCCCTCGTTCGAAGGGCCTACTCCCTCGCCGATCAGGAATGTCATCGCGCGTGAGTGGTCGGCGACGACCTGGTAGCTGAACCGCTCGCTCTCGACGGTCTCCGGATCGTGGCCGATGAACTCGGCCAGCCGCTCGATGATCGGCACGAAGAGATCGGTCCGATAGTTCGAGTCGACCCCCTGCAGCGCGCTCGTCATACGCTCCAGGCCCATGCCGGTGTCGACGCTCTTGAACGGGAGCGGGGTAAGGGTTCCGTCGGCCGCCCGGTCGAACTCCATGAAGACCAGGTTCCAGACCTCGAGCCAGCGGGGGCAGGTCTCGGAGTGGTCGGGGATGCAATCCGGTCCCTCGCTGTACTGCGCGCCGCGGTCGTAGTGGATCTCGCTGCACGGCCCGCACGGGCCGGTCTCGGCCATCTGCCAGAAATTGTGGTCGTCCCCCGCCGCGATGTTCCCCCAGCGCGCGATCCGATCCGCAGGCAGGCCGATCTCCTGGGTCCAGATCTGGTATGCCTCATTGTCATCGGAATAGGTAGTGGCCGCCAAGCGCTCTGGATCGATGACGAGGTCCTTGGTCAGGAACTCCCAGGCCCAGCCGATCGCCTCGCGCTTGAAGTAGTCACCGAAGCTCCAGTTGCCGAGCATCTCGAAAAGGGTCTGGTGGCGAGGGGTGCGCCCGACCTCCTCGAAGTCGTTGTGCTTGCCCGCCACCCGCAGGCATGGCTGCGCGTCGACGGCCCGGGCGTAGTCACGCTTCTCCTCGCCGGTCAGCACCCGCTTGAACTGGACCATGCCGGAGTTCACGAAGAGCAGCGTCGGGTCGTCGCGGGCGAGGAGAGGGGCGGGCGCCACCCGCGTGTGACCGCGCTCCTCGAAGAAGCGCTGGAATCGCTCGCGGATCTCGGCTGCGGGGAGCGACTGCATCGGTCTACCGGTCGGCACGCGCCGATTCACCAAGAGAGCCGGCGGCGACCGGCTCCCGTCAGCATCGATGAATGGGGGAGCGTCTCAGGACTCCGCGGCCTCCAGCTCGCCGCCGGCGGGAGCGGACTCGGAACCGGGTGAGCCAACCATGCCGGCGCGCGCGATCTCTGCCGCCGCGCGACCTTCGCTGATCGCATCGCCGATGGCCGTTCGGCGCTCGTCGACGAATTCGCCCACCTGTTCGCGGGTTCGCTCACCCGTGTCGGGTGCGAGCAGGAGTCCGATGGCCGCGCCCACCAGACCACCAATCACCACTCCGGCGAGGAAGCTACCGAGCCCGGAATCTCTCATCTGCCTTCCGTCACCTCCGTGCGTCCGATGATTCTACGCATCACTGCCCTGAGGCGGGCGGCGGGCCCGCCGGGGCAAGCGCGGCGAGCAGGAGCGTGGCAAGCATCGCCAGCTGGGCCGCGATGGAGGAGGCAACCGGCTCGAAGCTCCCGATCCTGAGCAGGTCGAGGCCGAGCCGCCGTCCCACCTCGTTGCCGGCCAGCGTGCCGGCGAGCGATGCAATCGCCAGGAGCGGGACCAGGCGTCCCCAGCGGCCGCGAACGGCGACGAACAGGAACAGGTTGATGGCGGCGGTGAAGACGACGAGGATCAGCCAGGCGATCATTCCGCCGCGGCGGCATTCGGTTGGGCGATCCGGCCGCCACCCAGGCATTCGTCGCCGTCGTACAGGACGGCGCCCTGGCCTGGCGCAGGCGCCCAGACCGGCTCAGCTGTCTCCACCACGAGGCCATCGGCGCCCAGCAGGGTGACCGAGCACGCCACATCCGGTGCCCGGTGACGGATCCGAACACGCGCCTCGAAGCGCTCCGCGGGCGGTTCGCCGGCGACGAAGTGGCGGCCGCTGACCGTGAACCGTGACTGGGCGATCTCGTCCCGGGCCCCGACCACCACCGTGTTCGATGCGGGCCGGATCTCCCGCACGTAGACGGCCTCGCCAAGGGCAACCCCCAGGCCATGTCGCTGGCCGACCGTGTAGTGCGCGTAGCCGGTGTGGGTCCCGACCGTCGTGCCGTGCGCGTCCAGGATGGGCCCGGGCTCGCCCGCATAGCCTCGCCGCTCTTGAAGCAGCGTCCGGTAGTCCCCGGCCGGGACAAAGCAGATCTCCTGGGACTCCGGCTTGTCGGCGGTCGGCAGCGCCAGCTGCCCGGCGATCTCGCGAACCTGCGGCTTGGTCAGCTCGCCCAGCGGGAAGCGCGTGGCCCCCAGCTGCTCCTGGGTCAGGATCCACAGGAAGTAGGTCTGGTCCTTGTTGGTGTCCAGCGACCGGAGCAAGCGCCAGCGCCCATCGGCTCGATCGATCCGTGCGTAGTGCCCGGTCGCCACCTGGTCCGCGCCATATGCGGCCAGGCCCCGGCGCAGCAGCTCGTCGAATTTGATGTGCTGGTTGCAGGCCTGGCAGGGATTGGGCGTGGCGCCCTGCAGGTAGGCATCGGCGAAGGCATCGATCACGCGCGCGCCAAAGGCATCCTCCACGTTGAGGACGAAGAACGGGATGCCTAGGATCTGGGCAACGCGGCGGGCATCATCGGCGGCGTCCGGCGAGCAGCACGAGCGCTTCGCCTCCCAGCCCTCTCCCCCGAATGGATGCGTGCGCATCCAGACCCCGACCACCTCGTCGGCAGTCTCTGCGTTGATTCCGTCAGGGGTGACTCCGGCCACCATTGCGGCAGCGACGCTCGAGTCGACTCCCCCGCTCATGGCGGCCACGATCCGGCTCATGCGCCCGATCATAGCCGCGCGAAGCTGCCTAGACCGATGGCGCCCCAGACATTGCAGCCGGTGCCTGCACCGGCTCGCCCTCCCCTACGGCCGCTCGCAGCCGGGCGACGCAGCGCGTGACCACTTCGACGGTCGTCTCGACCTCAGCCGCCGTGTTCTCATGCCCCAGGGTCAGGCGCAGCGACCCGCGTGCTCGCTCGGCCTCGATCCCCATGGCCAACAGGACGTGGCTGGGCTCGACGCTGCCGGTGGTGCACGCGGAGCCGGTCGACGCTTCGATCCCCTCCAGGTCGAGCGCCGCCACGAGGTCGCCACCCTCGATCCGCTCGATCACCACGCTGGAGCTGTTCGGCAGCCGCAAGGTCGCATGGCCCGTGCGTGCGACACCCGGAATGGCGCTAAGTCCCTGCAGGATCGCCTCCCGCAAGCCGATGAGCCGATCGGTCTCCGCCACATGCGTCGTCTCCCCGACAGCCAGCGCGAAGGCGGTCGCCAGGCCAACGGCGCCCGCGACGTTCTCGGTACCCGCGCGCCGTTGACGCTCCTGGGCTCCGCCCTGCAGGAGCGGGACCATGGCCGTGCCCTGTCGCACGAAGAGCGCACCGATGCCCTTTGGCCCGTACAGCTTGTGGCCCGAGACGGAAAGCAGGTCGACCTGCCACGCATTGACATCGATCGGCAGGAAGGGTGCCGCCTGCACCGCGTCGACGTGGAAGGTGACGCGCCGCGATCGGCAGATCGATCCGATCTCGGCGATGGGCTGGATCGTTCCCACCTCGTTGTTGGCGGCCATCACGCTGACCAGGATGGTCCTCTCGGTGATCGCTGCCGCTACGGCCTCCGGATCGACGAGCCCATCGCCATTCACGGGCAGATAGGTCACCTCGAACCCGTGGCGCTCGAGCAGCGCGCACTCCTGCAGGATGGCCTTGTGCTCGATGGTGGTGGTGATGATGTGCCGCCCCCGCGCCGAGGCCGCCCACGCCACGCCGCTCAGCGCGAGGTTGTCGGACTCGGTGCCGCCACTGGTGAAGACGATCTCGCGCGGTTTCGCCCCGATCAGCGTGGCAACCGCCTCGCGCGCCTCGTCGAGACCCTGCCGCGCGCGGCGGCCGGAGCGATGGATGCTCGACGGGTTCCCCCAATGCTCGGACAAATACGGCAGCATGGCCTCGAGGGCCTCATGGCGCACCGGCGTCGTGGAGGCGTGGTCGAGGTAGATGCTCACCGACCGATGATAGCGCCGCGGACCGGAGCGGCCGCAGGGCGCACGGAGGAGGCGACCGCGTGATCGTTCGGAGCTTGGAGGAGATGGCCGGCACGCCGCAAGACGTGGCCGGGGAGGCGTGGCGCAGCAGGCGCCTGCTGGTGCGCGACGACGGGATGGGCTTCTCGCTGTCGGAGACGACGGTCGCTGCCGGAGCCGAGCTGCACCTGCAGTACCGGCACCACGTGGAGGCGTGCTATTGCCTCGACGGTGAGGGTGAGATCGAGAACCTGGCGACCGGTGAGCGGCACCGCATCGGATCGGGCATCCTGTACGCGCTGGACAAGCACGATGAACACGTGCTGCGTGTGGCGCGCGAGCTGCGCCTGGTGTGCGTCTTCAATCCGCCGCTCTCCGGCGGCGAAACCCACGACGCCCTGGGAGGCTACCTGCCGGCGCCCGACTGAACGTCGAAGGCGGCGGCGCAGGGATGCGGGAGCTTGCACCAAACGATCGAAACGACGGAGATCGGGCGAGTTCGGCTCGTGGCCGAGTGTGTTCACTGATCCCGTGGAAACTGCCGCAATCGCCCGCGGGAACGGTGATTCGCCGCGCCAACTCGCCCGGACGGTCATGGAAGTTGGTTGTTTGGTGCACGTCTCGCAAAAGTAGCCCCGCGTGTACCGGAGGGCCGGCTCCCGGAGGAGCCGGCCATTCCATCGGTCTGGAGAACGAATCCTCAGTTCACCTGGCTCAGCACCCCGTGGCAGGCGCGCGGAATCCGTCGAAGGGGTTCAGGTCGCCCATGAGCGTGTAGCGCCCGATGTTGGTCGAAGGGCTCTGGGTCGGCTCCGAAACGGTGTTCGGCGCGGTCCTCATGAACCACGGCAGGAACACCTCGTCTTCAGGGTGCCAGAAGCCGTCTGCGCTCTGCGTCCCGTTTGGGTTGGGCCCCTGGTTGTACGTGTTCGTCCCCTGCGCGAACCCAATCGCGACGACCGGATCGCCGGTTTCCAGGATGCCCGTGCACCCATACTGCGGTGCGGTCGGCGTCAGCCAAGGCTCGACGAAGTTGTTGATGAACGGATCGTCGGCCCACTCCGCGATCTCATGACTGAGCGGGTGGATGTCCTGAAGCGCCCAGTCGGTGCCACCGTTGGGCCGCGCGTAGATACCGGGGCTGAGGTAGGTGGCCCACGCCCATGTCTGGACTGGCTGCCTGCCGTTTCCATTCATCGGCCCATTGCTGGTATGGGACGGCACCGGGCCAGCTCCATGGAACCCGATCACGCAGCAGTTGAGTGGGT